>JAAXVZ010000002.1:0-1040 GCA_013335235.1 Nanobdellota archaeon
TTATGCCAACAGAAACATGCATAATAACGTATGATGACATGGGAAACCTTGACAGGCTGCTAAATACGATTGCTGCCCAGGTCCTTTCCGAGGTTATTGTAGATGAGGTCATAATAATCTCAACAGAGAAATTCAGAAAAGGGATAAAAAACATCGCGTCAGGATATCCGTTTCAGTTCAGATATTTCTTTGAGAAAGAAAGGACAGGCAAGTATAACGCGGTAAATATTTTCTTTTCTCTTGCGGCATCAGAGGTGCTTGTGCTGTGCAGCGGGGACATATTCCTGGAGAAAGATGCAATAGAATGCATATGCCTTCCACTGAAAAACGAAAAAACAGGGGTTGTAGCAGCGCATCCAATCCCAAGATGCCTTCCGGATACACCACTCGGCTATACGATCTCTTCATTATGGAAACTGCACCACCAGGTATCCTTGAGCAGCCCAAAATTCGGGGAGATGATTGCTCTCCGAAACCTAAAATTGATACTGCCGAGCACAGGCGCGGATGAGGAGATGATCGCGTATCTCATCACCAGCCAGGGGTATGGCAAAGAATATGCAAGCAAAAGCATTGTGTACAACTATGGAGCAAGGACTGTTTCTGATTTCATAAAGCAGAGGCGGCGGATATATTGCAGCCACCTATTGCTCAGAAAAAACTGCAGGTACACTGCCTCTACCATGGATACGTTCCATCTGCTGAGCCTTTTTGCGGCAGATGCAACAATAGATAAGGGCAAGTTCCTCCATATGATTTGCTGTGTTTTTCTTGAAGGAAGCTCCAGGATACTAGGATATTTTGACTATCTGGCAGGGAAAGATTATACTGTTTGGCCAATCCTCCAAAAGGATACATTCCTCGATTCCTCTGCCTTAGAATAACAGCCGTCATACAGGTTCCTGATCTGGATGACAGAACCTGCAGAGATTAGATTTGCATACCCAACAAAGGGTTAATTAAAATAAATGCAGGATATACCGATTGCGATGTTCAATAAGATATGCAATTATTATGTTACACTTAGATGTAACTCAAAA
>JAAXVZ010000002.1:1050-16943 GCA_013335235.1 Nanobdellota archaeon
GTACATATTGCAACATCTGGAGCACAAGAAGATATTTTACGATGAAGGAGCAGACCCAGGCAGAGATAAATAGCAACCTGCGGGATCTGAGGCGGCACGGAATTACACTTATTGATTTTACAGGCGGCGAGCCTCTTCTGTTTTCAGGAATAGTAGATGCATTGAAGGCTGCAAAGAAATATGGCTTCAAAACGACCATGACAACCAATTGCCTGCTTTTCCCTAAGCATGCGAGGGAGCTAAGAGGCCTTGTCGATATTCTCTTGTTCTCACTTGATTCTGCAGAGAGGGACCAGCATAATAGGGCGAGAGGGATAAATTCATTTGACAGCGTCATGAAGAGCCTTGAGATATGCAAAGAGATAGGGCAGGAAGTCTATCTCAACTGCACTGTCACTGATAATAACTACAGAAGCATCCCAAAGCTTATCGCGTTTTCCCAGGAGGAGAAAAGAGTCCTGCTGTTGAATCCCTGCTTTTCTTATTTTGGGAATTCTGGCCTTTCATATAGCAACTGCATGTCTCTCAAACGTTTTTTTAATGAGCCCTACGTGGTCATTGACCTTGCTACACTTGAATTGATAAAACATGGCGGGAATGATACAGAGAATCCTGTATGCAGGGCTATGAGTTCTTTTGTTGTCATATCGCCCGATAACCGTCTTCTCCTCCCATGCTACCACCATTCTGATAAAGAAGTAAAGATAGAAGATAACCTCTATGAACTGTTGAATTGCAGTGAAATGCGGGAGCATAGGAAAAAAGAAGGAACATTCGGATTCTGCAAAGGATGCACAATAGAGAGCTATATGCGAAACTCGCTGAACCAGAAGCTTTTCAGCAGGTATTTTCCTCTTTACCTGGCGACAGGCATGAAATTCAGGATGGAGAGCATTCGCAGGTTATTCTGATATGTTCATGATCTCCCTGTATAAGTTCTCAGCTGCTAATTCATAGTATCTCTCATTTGGATGCGCATCATACATTGTGTCTAATCTGAAGCCAGACATGTTCCTGTCTTGCACAACCTCATCCATATTTACAATCTTGAAACCTTCTTCTCTCAGGACATCTTCGACATGCCCGTATACATATACTAAGGGATATGGTTTTGCATTTGTTATTTGCGGGAGCATCAGCCAGACTACAGGGATGCCTGACAGGCGGGAAATATCCTTGATTTTTCCGATAGCACCTCTCATGTCCATGTATTCTCTGCTTTGCGTTTTTATTAGGTTCTCATAATGTTTAGTGGTTGAGGCGCGCTGGAACAGAGAAGCGATGAGCAGGTTATTCCTGAGATTGAATTTCAGGTACTGGTACAGCCTTGACTTGCTGTACAGGAACACATCCGCATTGAAAATATATTCATAGATACCTGGCTGTGTGTTATGGCCTTGGAGAGTGCTGTCAAAGTCATTATAATAGAACGACATGACAACCAGGTCTGGCGCATAGTCTACACTCCTTTCCAGAAGCTCTGCTTCCTGCACAGTATTATAACCAGGAACCCCTAAATTGAATACTTCATACCTGCCGCTTTTCTGCAATAGTCGCTCAAGTATCTTAGGGTATGACTGGTTTGCATAGACACCATAGCCGAATGTAAGCGAATCTCCAATGATAATAACCCTATATGCATCATTCCTTTCCCTGATGAACTCATAGTCCCTGAAACCATGCGAATTTGTTTTGACTTCTTTCCCTAGTACAGCCCCGCTGAAATTTGGTTGCATCTTAAAGCCTAGAACCGGATTATCGGAAACAACCAGCAAATTGCGGTCTGTCTTTGGAGGTCCGTTCATGGACAGCCTTGCAATCCCTTCGCATAAGACAAGAAGGAGAGCACAGGTCATGAAGAGGAGCAATATGTTTATTGCATATTCTTTTATTGCCTTCTTGTGCATGGTACAACCACTAAAGAACTATATTCTTATTTAATGTTTTGCAGGGAGCAGAAGAATTGATATGGCCTGCTGAGCATATATTATTAGGAGTGGCCGCTTGGAAATCTTTATAATTGAAAGAGACACCCATATCATATGCTGAAGGTTCTTCTCATAAATCCACCGCAGTACTATTATAAGGGTTCATCTATGTTCAATGTATACTTCCCAATTGGCCTGATCAGCATGGCTTCCATGATAGAAAAAATATCTCACGTGAGACTGCTGGACTGCCTGATTGAAGGGTTCAGGAAAGAGCGTACAGGGGACCGGACAAGGTATGGGAGCAGTAAGCAGACTATCGAAGGAGAGCTGAGCAAGCAGATGCCTGACATCATCGGGATATCGGCACCATTCTCTGCGCAAAAGGGATCTGTATTCGAGACAGTCGATCTGTGCAGGAAAGTCTGCCCGCAGGCTATAATCGTGATTGGCGGTCCTGATGCAACAGTCCAGCCAGGAGAGTATGCGAAGATAGGAGACTATGTCATAACAGGAGAAGGAGAGATTACCCTCTATGAGCTTGTCAAACGTATTTCAAACGGAGAGCATCTATGCGACACAGATGGGATTGCCTTCCTGAAGGCAGGCAGGTTGGTCTGCAACAAAACAAGATACATAGATGATCTTGACGGGCTTCCGCTTCCAGCATATCATCTGCTGGATATGAAACGGTATTTTTCAAATAAGTACTTATACCGGAACAGGAGCATATTGTCTGACAGGTCAATATCCATCCAGACCAGCCGCGGATGTCCATATTCATGCACATTCTGCTCTATACATCTCCACACAGGAAGAATATATCGGGCACATTCTCCTGAATATGTCCTCCGTCATATCCGTCATCTTATCAGCTATGGCATAAGAAATTTCCATTTTGAGGATGACAATCTTACACTTGACCGCAATAGGTTCGAGCAGATACTATCACTGATTTATCCTCTTGGAATAAACTGGGATACCCCAAATGGTGTCAGGGCAGACACGCTTGACTATAGCCTGCTGCTGAAGATGAAGTCTGCCGGCTGCAAAGCTCTCACTATTGCAATAGAGTCAGGAGAGCCACGGGTACTTAGGCAGATAAAGAAGAACCTCGATCTCAGGAAGGTAGAGGAGACCGCAAGCAGCTGCAAAAGAGCAGGACTCAGGCTTTCTGCATTTTACATGATTGGCCTGCCCGGGGAGACAATATCAGACATGAAGACCACTGCAGACCTTGCAGTGCGCATGCTTGATGAGTATGATGTGATCCCTAACCTGAATATAGCAACACCACTTATCGGGACAGAGCTTTATGACCTATGCAAGGAAAAAAAGTACATAAGCGAAGTTTCAGACCAAGGTCTTTCAGAGGGAACACAGATATACGGGACACCTCTTATCACAACAGATGAGTTTGGCTCAGAGGATATTGGAAATCTATTGAAATATTACAAAAGGCGGCTCGCGATAGGGATCATGAAATTTGCAGCAAGGCACCCATTTACCATTGTCAGGTCTGCATTTTCCGGAAAGACAGACCTAAGAAGCTTGTTCTAGCTGGTTGAATACAAAATCTTTTCCATAGATTCCGGCCAGTATACACCAAACAAAAAAAGAAGGCATTCTCGCAGGGTTATGTACAGCCAGATTCTTCAGCGCAGTGACCAGTCTCATCATCATGCTGCTTCCGGTAGATAGGAAAAAATAATTCCCAGACTCTGAATTTAGATAATAGAAATAATGCAGGAGTTCCTTTTTTCCCAGTTTATCTGTCTCAAAGAGAACAGGAGGATCTCCTGACCACGTGCCTGCATTATCCTTGAAAGGAAGGAGCTTTCCATTAGCTTTTACCCATTCATAGAACACAGTCCCAGGCATTGGCATTGCAATATACCATCTTGCAGTTATATTCATATTTTTTATGAATTCAAGAGACCTGAGAAGAGAAGACTTGTCCTCATTGATCAAGCCGATGATCATGAATGCCTCTGTATTGAGTCTGTGCTTCTTTAGGGTAATTATGGCTTTTTCAACTATCTTTAGGCTGACTCCTTTTTCCACTAGCTTGTGAATCTTCGGGTCAGCGTTCTCTACACCAATCGGGACCCTCAGGCAGCCAGTCACCTTAAGTAACTCAGCAAGCTCGTCATCTATTGTATCTGCCCTTAATCCGTTCCCTAAGATATACCTTACTTTGAAAGGGAGCTGCAGAACTTTCTTTAATAATACCTTTGCTCTGGTTTTATCGAGACTGAAATTATCATCCATTATGTTGAAAGTGTCTATCCCGTGGTTGAAATGGAGGGAGCGTATTTCTTCAATCACGTTCTCAGGTGACCTGGCAATCCATTTTTTCCCGGAAAGCAGAGGATTAGGGCAGAATATGCAGTGGTAAGGGCATCCTCGGCTTGTCATCATTATATAGGAGAATTTTCTGGACCTGAAAGTGCCATATATTTCCTCGTTATACAAAGGGGCAGCAAGCGAGTCAATGCTCTCTCCTTCAGCTTTTCCAGTAAAAACCAGCTTGCCTTTAACATATACATGTCCAGGCAGAGTCAGGTCCTTCAACATAGCAGATATATTCCTTCCGTCTCCGACAATACCAAAATCAAAGGAGTCTAGCCTCAGGAAATTATGATAGTCCATGTTTAGGAGCGGACCTCCTGCAACGATTATGCACTTTGAAACGTGCCTGACTTCTCTTGATATGGTGTTTGCCTCTTTCAGAGTGAACTCGCTGACAGAGACCAGGACATAGTCTGGCCTGAACTTGGATATTGCGTCACTAACAGATATATTGTTAGTGACCCCAAAATCCAGAAGCAAGGTCTTATGGCCGCAGTCACATAGCTGCCTGTTTAGATAACCCAATCCAATATTGACTCCATTCAGGCTGTGCTTTGGGCTGATCAGGGCGATTTTCATGGTCTGCAATTGCATAATATGTTTACATAATTCGAACCTGCATCGCTGCAGTAGCACCCTCTCGCTTTGTCCCGTGAGTCAGATGCAAGTGCAGATTTCCAGGTTTTCCTGAAATCATACCCATCCTCCCTAAGATCACCCATGCAGTCAGCTCTGACAGAGCAGTTCAGGACTTTTCCATGCGGCGATATTATACATGAGGCTATGCCTGCAAAGCAATCTATCTTCTTCCCGTCTAGTTGGTTTAGCACGAGCCTGTAATATCTGTCTCTTAAGCTTCGGATCAGGCGAGCTTTTTTTTTTTGGCTATCGCTGCCTAGAAGCTTAGTGACAGCAGCGATGACAGATTCCCTCTTTGGGGAACATGCTGGGGCATAAATCGCTTTCTTCTCCTGCGCAACCTCACAGATCACAGAGTCAGGATCCAGTTCCATTACTCTCTCATAAATATACGGTAATCTTTCTTCATTGTGTCTTGATAGGACTATGTTCACGCCAACAATCAGTTTCTTGGACTGTATCCCTTTCAATAAATATAGTGTCTTTTTGACCTTCTCGAATCCATCGATACCCCTTACAGAGGTATATTTTTCATCAACCTCGTCAATCGACAGGTTCACTATAGTTTGTCCAGCCCTTGAGGCAAGCAGGCGTTCAATAACATGCAAAGTTGTTTCAGGAAGCAGGCCGTTTGTCGCAATGGAAAGCTTTTTCGGGTGAACGATCTTCTCGACAAGGAGTAGTATATCTGCAATATCCGGCCGCATCATAGGTTCTCCTCCGGAAATAGATATCCAGTAGGGATGCCCGATGTTCATGAGGATCTGTTCCCACTCCCATGTAGACAGCTCTGTTTCATACGCCTTCCTTTTCCAGACATTACATGTCTTGCATCTGGAATTACACCTGTCTGTGACAGACAGAGAGACATTTAAAGGATATGACAGGGGTTTATTGAGGAAGCGGGAAGCCCTGCATGCAAGGACATTTCCAGCAAGCAGTATCTCTTCTTTCATGAATATAAGACATAGGCTGAACCTATTAATATTTATCCACCTGCGGCACCCTGGGTCATTAATTCGCTGGTCCATGGCACACCGGCTTGGCAGGACAGATAAATGGCAGTGGTTCTCTTAACTGAATCTCCTAAGTATATCCTTTTATCTCAGACAGAGTGAGCATAGGTATTCGCATGGCATTTCCCTTATTTTTTGCTTTGATTTTTTTCGCAGCCATTTGCATGAAAACATATTTATACGGTTCTGCTTTCAGACATTTGTGAAAGCGTTAGTGACTGGTGCAAGTGGATTCATCGGTAGAGAGCTTGTCAGACAGCTTTTAGCATCAGGTGTGAAGGTACGCGGGATATCAAGAAAACCTATCAACCAGGAAAAAGGGATAGAATGGGTCAGATGCGATCTAGGCAAGCCAGAGACATTGCAAGGCGTGTGTGAAGGCGCGGATGTCATATTTCATCTTGCTGCAAACAATAAACAGGATAGCTATTTGGTTAATGTGGCGGCTACAGATGCGCTGATAAAAGACGCAATAAGGTATAATGTGAGGCAGTTCATCTACTTCAGCAGCTTTTCAGTCTTTGGGATCATCCAGGACAGGCACATGCCAGACCTGGACCAGGCACATGCGCCTTTTTCTGGGTATGCGCTGACAAAATACCAGGGAGAGCAGGCCTGCCTTCGGAATAAAGGCATATCCCTGCTGATCATTCGCCCTCCTTTTGTATACGATTTCTCAGAGCCCAGGCATGACCTTCGTCTCATCAATGTATTTATCAAGGCAGGCATTGTTCCTGTGATCGGGTCAGGTAACAACTATTTCAATATCATCTCCCGCAGGAGCCTTGCAGAGAAGACCATCGCTCTTTTCCTTGGGAAAAAAGAAGGCATTCACCTGCTCATGGATGAGGCAGTCACTTTCAATGAATTCCTTGGGAGATGTATGAAAGAGGCAGGCAGGAAGAACATCATGAAGCTTCATTTTCCAATATGGTCGCTTTATGTCCCTATTTTCTTATATGAGAATGCTGCAAATATTTTTGGTGTCTACCCGGAATTCAGTATAAAAAGATTAGAGCAGATCCGAAGATCAGGATAAGGCATTTGTATGGTATCAGGCAAAGCGTGCGGTATGTATCTGAAGAAGATACTGCTATCTGATGAGATGAAGATATTTTTGAGCCTTTTTTTTACATATCTCCTGTTTGCGAAATATGATGGATGGAATGAGAACTCAAGGCTTGACCTTGCGATGTCCATTGTAGACCATGGAACGCTTTCGATTGATAGCTATCATGAGAACACAGGAGATAAGGCGTATCATGGTGGCCACTATTATTCAGACAAGGCACCAGGCACAGGCATCCTTCTTGCCCCGGTGTACTTGCTCTATGCAAACACGTTAGGGAAGGACATGCAAGATGATAGGTGGTTCCTCAGGCTTGTTTTCTTCAGTATAGTATTCTTATCTTCATTATCTTCTGCACTTTGCGCTGCTGTGCTGTACAGGTTCCTCAGGTTTTTTACGAAGAACAGGATGACAAAGCTGGCTGTGACATATACCTTCGGCCTTGCAACAATCTCTTTCCAGTATGCAACCGTTCTTCTTGGGCATGCTGTCAGCACATTGCTTATATTGCTAGCTTATTACCTTGTATATGAGAAGGCAGACAACTTATTCCTCTCTGGTGTTTTGGCAGGCCTATCTTTTCTTGTGGATTATACCAATATAGGATTCGTAATCGCGCTCTTCATATTTATTTTCTTGAGATCGATGAAGCAACTGCTGCCATTTTCATTAGGTGTCATGGTTTTCATAGCTGTCTTCTTTGCATATAATGCCTGTGCATTTGGATCTCCTTTTAATATCAGTTACATGTATGTATTCAACGGCATCCCTGAGGATGGAAACGTCACAGCGACACAGATGAGCCTGGATACCTTCATCAAGCCCAGATTCACAGATTATTGGTACAGTGTGCCGCTCAGGGTGCTATTCTATCCTTATAGAGGACTTTTCTTCTATAATCCCATACTAATACGTGGGATGTTGTACCTTATCTCACAGAACAGCAAGCTAAGGCTTGCCCTTGTGATATCCTTCGTGATTCTGATGTATATCTACATGAGGTATATCTCAGGCATTTGGTGGGGAGGGACAGCATTTGGGCCAAGATACCTTCTGCCTCTTGTTCCATTTCTATGTCTCTATCTTGTCTATCCTTTTGAATCGCAGAAGAGCTCTATCAGGATATTGACTGCAGCGCTTATTATCCTCTCGTTCATCTTCACTCTCTCCGGAAACCAGCGGTGGGAGCAGACAGTCCTGGCCGTTGATGGCACCAATTCTTTTACTGATTGGTATGACTCACATCTCCTTAGATACGATTACCAATATAGGAACATGCTGCCATTGGAGAACCCTCTTTTTTCATTTTATATACCGCAGCTGCTTTATATAGGTCCGAGCAGCATTCTGATTGAGATGATATTTGATGTCAGCTTATCCCCTTGGCTGAACATGGCAGTGTGCGTGCTGATCTTCCTTGTTATATGGGGTGCAGATATAAAAAAAGGGATTATGGACTACTGGACACGCAAGCATAAAAGCCAGGACAATGCAGCATAGCTGATATTCTGCCTTGATGCAGCGACCCTGAATAATGGCATAACTATGCTTTTTTGACAGTACTATTTAAATAATTCCACCTATAACAAGGGCATATGGCAGAAGATGAGTGTGTCTTGGACCGGATCATGCATATGGTTAACTCAGGGGACAATAGAGGCCTTGTTCAGCTTATGGTCGGGTTCAGGGAGGAGTGGAACAGCCTGATGGAGGAGAACCGCCGCCTGAAAAAAGAGCTGCATTTAAAGAACCTGGATCTTAGGGGGATGGACCTGAAAGGGATTGACCTGTCAGGAGTCGAAATAGAAGATTCTGATATGTCTGGGTCGGATCTTACAGGTGCAGACCTCTCGGGGGCCAGGATAACTGGTGTCAAATTCGCAGATGCAACATTATATTCCGTCAATCTTCAATCTGCAAGGATATCTCAGTCAGATTTTTCCCGGGTACATCTTTATGGTTCATCGACTTACAACATGCATATGACCGGAAGCGTGAATCTATTTGATGCTTATATGGAGAGGCATGATCCTTCCATCGAGGAGACTTACAGGACACACCCTGAGATCACAAAAAGGGGCTTTAGGATGCTCGAAGCCGCAGAATATGAGATAGAGCATCCGGATGAAGAAGATGAAGATCAAGGGTACTGAGATTTCTGGAAACATTTTTCTCGCTCCTATGTGCAATGTCACGAACCTTCCGTTCAGGTTGCTATGCAAGAGATATGGGGCAGCAGTAGTCTATACAGAGATGATAAACGCAGACGCATATCTGATGGACTCTGCAGTAACAAAGAAGCGATGCTCAATATTAACGGAGGAAAGGCCTGTCGGAATCCAGATGTTTGGTTCAGACGCAGGCAAGCTTGCGAAAGCTGCCCAGAAGATAGAGCATGATCTTGCGCCTGACATGATTGACATAAATATCGGTTGCCCAGCTTATGATGTGATGAAGAATGGCTGTGGTGCTTCATTATTGAAAGATCCGGTGAAACTTGGGACGCTTGTAAAAAAGATATCGTCTTCTATCAATATCCCCTTGACATGTAAGATACGTATATTGCCAAACGACCAGGATGTAATGGACGTGGCAAGGGTGATACAGGGGAATGGTGCAGCGCTTCTGACAGTTCATGGAAGGACAGCTAAGCAAGGCTATTCAGGGAAGGCGAACTGGGAAGTGATAAGGAAAATAAAATCCGGATTGGACATACCAGTCGTCCTGAACGGAGATATAACAGATGGCAGATCAGCCAAGCAGGCATTTGAGATGACTGGGTGCGACGCAGTCATGGTCGGCAGGGCAGCAATAGGGAACCCAGGGATTTTTCTTGAGATAAATTCCTATCTTGAAGGAAAGGCTACGCAGACCACCTTGCAATCTAAGATCTCTGCGTTGTTGGATTATGTCCAGCTTTCAATCTCTTTAGGATATACAGATATCCTGCCGATGAAGATGCAGGCGCAGAAGACACTGAAGGGATTTGAAGGCAGCGGGAAACTGAGAGACAGTATCTCCAGGACAGAGAGCATAGAAAACTTGCAGGAATTGCTGGCATCTATTTGATTCTCAGCAAGCTGCCTATTTTTTATGAATGCACTTAAACACCTTTTCCATAACCAAGGAACCTTCTGCCCTTCCCCTGAATCTGTCCATTATCTTTCCAAGCATGGCTTTCTCAGGCAATTGCCCGAATTCAGCTATCGCAGCCTTTATCTGCAAATCAAGCTCTGAGTCAGGTATTTTTATATAGGCAGACAAATCCGCGCTCTCATCTTCGTCAAGTTTCAGCAGTATCATGATGACTGCTTCCTTGATAATCCTCCCCTCATTTAGCAATGGAAGGATTCTGCTAGAGAACTTCATGGCATCGACCTTCTTCTGGAACCTCTTCTCAATCTCCTTTGGGATGTCAAGGAAAAACCTGGCGAGATACTTCGGCTCAATATTTTTGTACTGCCTGACAGATTCCTCAAGATATATCCCTTCACGGATAAGCTCTTTTGCGCTGGCTTCCTCTATCCCATATTCCTTGACAAGCCTTCCTATCCTGTCCTTTAGCATCTCCGGTATCTTTATTTCTGAGAGGACGCTTTCGCTGACAACAATGTTCCTGACATCTGTCTCAGGGTAGAGCCTGTTTGCTCCAGGGAGCGGCCTTGCGTAAGCGCTTGTGGCATCTATATTATTTGGGACGCGGGTCTCTTCAGGGACGCCAAGCAGTGCTTGCGATGCCCTATCCCTGACAGCAGATATAGCCTTTCTTGCAACGCTGTCTTTTTCCGCAATAATCACTATGAGATCTTCTTCTCCAGCCTTGAGCTGCAGCCTTAGCCTGTCAAACTCGCTTACAAGGTTGTATTTCTTGATATCCTCATCTGTGTGTATCATGCCTTTTGAGCCAAAGGCCCTGGCATAATCCGCAAGCTCCCTGCCAAACGTCCTTCCAGGGCATATTGTTTTTTTGAGCAGGCCAGAAAACTTAGGGAGCTTCAATGCAATTGCAATGCCTCCGTTCTTTATAAGTTCAGAGACAATAGTCGATTTGCAGTCCCTGAACATTTCTGTTACGATAGCAGGTTCTTCTTTTAATGCAGACAAGCCGCGCTTATGCAGTTCAGACCTTATCTCAAGGAGGCTTACCTGTCTCTGCACTTCATTCTCGACAAGGAGCTCAGTCTTTTTCAGTTCTTGCCATCCTTTGACCTCTGTCCTTGCGCCCTCTTTTATTGAGACATTTACATCCTGCCTGATAGTCCCGATCCCTCTCTTTACATTGAACGAGCGGAGCAAGGTCCCGATCTCAAGAGCTGCCTCTTTCACATGCTCTGGGTCTTTCAAGGACGCATCTGTGCCTATCTCCAATAGCGGAAGGCCGAGCCTTGAACTGGAATAAAACACCTTGTCACCTTCTTTCTTGACTATCTTGCATGAATCCTCTTCAAGGTTCAGCTGGGTCACCTTGAATTTTCCTTTTGCAGTCTCTATGAATGAATCTTTGCCCTCTCGCCCGACAAGGATAGTCCTCTGGAAACCGGATATTGCTGAGCCGTCTGTGACAGTCTTCCTCATGACGCATATCTCATCAGGTATCGATAGTTTCAGCGCTTTTGCGACACCTAGAGCGATGTCAAGAGCCTCTTTGTTCACAGAGTGCGGCGGCTCCTCATCTAAATCGACCATGCACGTCTCGCCTTTGTAGATCTGATAGACAAAGGTCCTTTCTTTAGAATGCTCAAACGCAGATGCGATATCGATTGTTCCGGTCTCTCCAGCGCTAGACCTGATCTTCCTCTCTATAGAACCAAGGAGCTTCTCTTCCTTCATCTCCCCAGAGCAATCGCAGAAGAGCTTTTTTGTATTCAGTTCCTGATGTATTTCGATGCCGGCCTTGAAGCCGAGCTTATGATAGTCAAGTGGCATGGGAATGGCAAAGTGCAGAGTGCTTTTATAGTTTATTGCTTGTTTTTCTAGTATTATGTTATGTTTTTTCAAAAAGAATTATATATTATATATCTATAATTAGTTTGATGAAACGCTTCACAAAGGAACAGCTGCTTTTTTTCCTGAAAGAAGCAAGCCATGACCTGGGAAGGACACCGACAGGAAAAGACTTTGACAAGAGCAAGTACCCGTCCAGGACTACATATGTGAATCGTTTTGGTTCGTGGAACAAGGCCCTGAAGCTCGCAGGTCTGAAACTGAACAGCAAGACATATTCTAGAAGCGAACTTATAGATTTTTTAAGACTCTTGGCAGCAGAGCTTGGCAGGTCTCCGACACCAACTGACCTGAAAAAAAGCAAGTGGGCACCATCCCAGGCAACATACAGGAAATCTTTTGGAAGCTTCCGCCAGGCGCTAAAAGAAGCCGGGCAGCTGAAGCAGGATGCAGCAAGCTTAAAGCAGTTTGTCAAGAAGCAATAATTCTTGCCAGGCATTCTAACTCAACCTAAAAAGTAATAAACGCGTCTTGTTTCTCTATTCACATGCTATACAGTGAGATATCTGAGTTCTACGACAGGCTTTCATCTACCTCGAAAAGGCTCGAGAAGACGATGCACTTGGCAGAGCTACTCAAGAAGACCCGTCCAGAAGATATCCCGCATATTGTCCTCCTTGCACAAGGCAAGGTGTTTGGGGAGCATGAAGATACGAAGATGGGCATAGCTTCAAAGATTGTCGTAAAAGCGCTCTCCCGTATCTCAGGCCAGTCTACTGCAGAGGTAGAATTGAAATGGAAAAAGCTTGGCGACTTAGGAGATGTAGCAGCAGAGGTCACCAACAAAAACAGGCAGTCAACTCTTTTTTCAAGGCAGCTTGACGCAGACCAGGTTTTCCGGACATTCAGGGACATGGCATCCCTGGATGGCAAGGGAAGCACAGACAGGAAAATATCTTTGCTATCAGATATGCTGATACATGCTTCCCCTTCTGAGTCCAAATATATCATCAGGACTCTCCTGGAAAATTTGAGGGCAGGGATAGGGATAAGCAGTATAATAGACGCTCTTGCGGTAGCGGCATATGACGGCGAGATAAGCTATGACGCAGAATCTAATTCTTTTGCCATACCTGACAAGGAGAAATATAAGCTCCTCACAGAAAGTATACAGTCTGCATATGATATGTCTGGCGATCTCGCATCTGTCGCATTACTGCTCAAGCAAGGCGGGAGAGAGGCATTGAAAAGCATCAGGCTTAAAGTTGGGGTTCCTGTGAAGGTCATGCTGTTCCAGAAGGCAGGCAGCATAAAAGATGCATTTGAAGCAGTGGGAAAGCCAGCCGCGTTTGAGTACAAATACGACGGGTTCAGGATGCAGGTGCACAAGGACGGAGACAATATCAAGATATATACTCGGCGGTTAGAGGAAGTGACAATGCAGTTCCCTGAAGTCGTTGACATTATCAAGACGCATGTCAGGGCGCACGATTGCATATTGGATGCAGAAGGCGTGGGATATGATGTCTCGACAGGAAGATATACCGCGTTCCAGAACATATCGCAGAGGATACGCAGGAAATATGAGATATCCTCTTTTTCAGAGAGCCTTCCGATAGAGCTCAATGTATTTGACGCGATGCTGATAGATGGTGAGCCTCTGCTTGATGTGCCTTTCCAGGAGAGGAGAGAGCGGATCAAAAAAATTATATTACTGGAAAAAAAGAAGATCGTATTAAGTTCGCAGATAGTCACAGATGAGGAAGAAGCTGCGCAGAAATTCTATGAAGAGGCACTGGCAGAGGGCCAGGAAGGGGTCATGGCAAAAAGCCTCGATAGTATCTATAAGCCCGGCTCAAGGGTCGGGTTTGGCGTCAAGGTGAAACCAGTCATGGACCCTCTGGACTTAGTGATTGTTGGCGCGGAGTATGGTGAAGGCAAGCGCTCAGGCTGGATGAGCAGTTTCATCCTTGCGTGCATGGACGACGGCGAGCTTGTAGAGATAGGCAAGGTATCGACGGGATTGAAGGAAAATGAAGGAACTGGTTCGACATTTGACGAGCTATCCCGGCTCCTTTCTCCTTTGATAATCTCCAGCGAGGGGAAAAATGTCATTGTGAAACCAGAGATAATAATGGAAGTGGCGTGTGAGGAAATACAGAAGTCGACGAGCTACAGCTCAGGGTTTGCATTGAGATTCCCGCGCTTCCTGAGATTGAGGCAGGACAAATCAGTTGACGATATCAGCGCGCTCCAGGACATAATCCGGCAATACAGCCAGCAGAGAGGGAGAGATTCTGTAAAACAAGCTCCGCCTCCATCCTGACAGGTCTGCATTCAAATAGATTTTTTAATACATCTTTTTTCTGTCTTTCCAATGATTGCCCCTGTAGCATAGTCGCTATTGCGGCGGTTTCGTACAGCCTTTTTACCTCGTAAAAAGCTTGACCAAAAAATTGGGGGTTTCCCTTGGGTCAGGCCCCCAAAAGGTTAGAAAGAACCGCAGGTCACGAGTTCAACTCTCGTCAGGGGCTTTTCATAGCCTAATCAATAACTTGTTAAATAAGCTTAAACTGCATTTTCACGATGAGTATCAAAAGGATTCCTATGCAGAAGATCCGGGAAAAATATACCCGGTTCTCCATAAACAAGAAATACCTAGCGATGGGCCTGTTCTTATGGATAATATCTTTTTTCATAAATGTCTGGCCGATCCTATTTTTGTCTCTCTTCTGCGTGGCAAATGCTCTTCTGTTATCTATAGACAGGTATATCCAGGCGCCGCTTGACCTAGAGCTATCCACATTCTCAGCGATCCTAATGACTATTAAATATGGCTTAATGTGGGGGATAGCTGCCGCAGTCCTGACAAAGTTCGCCGCTATATTGTATAACAAGAACATAAGGGTAGATCACATATTTATGATTGTAGGGTATGTCCTTGCCGCATTTTTGGCAGGCATTCTGAAAGGCATATTCCCAATAGTGACAGTTGGCATCCTCGCAGCAATCATAGTGAACCTTTATGTTGTGTTCATATCAAAATACGTGACATTCCTTTCCAGCTATGAGATAATAGCCTATGGGCTCAGCAATGTGTTCTTCAACATAGTGCTGTTCATAGGTTTCTCAGAGATGTTCCTCGCGCTTTTCAACCTTGTGAATCCGCTTGCATGATGAAGGATAATAAATATTTTTGTTGCATTTTATTCTTATAAGAATTGTTATGGAAAAAACACAATATATTTATACCAGATTCACACTTAAATATCTAAAATCAACCTATGATTCAGCAATTTTACAACCAGTATTTCCAGAGGAACAACCTGCGTGTTGTTCTGGCGCTTGGCCTAACTTTTTTTATCGCAAGTACACTCATTGATATAAGGCCACTATTGTACTTCGCACTTTTCTGCATATTGAACGCTGGCTTCCTTACATATGAACGTTACGTTGACCTCCAGCTGGATCTTGAATTCTCTACTTTTGCCACAGTCCTTATGACTTTGAAGTATGGGCTGGCATGGGGGCTTATTGCAGGTGTAGGAACAAAGATTGCAGCAGTCCTATATAACAAAGACTTCAACATGAACACGATCTATTCCTTGGCGGCTTACATTGCTGCGGCTTTCTTCGCAGGACTGTTTGCGATGCTGCATTATCAGAACCTTGTACTGACAGGCATATTAGTCAGCGTGCTGGTGAATTTATTCAGCTTTTTCCTGATGAAATTTTCAGATATGGCCTCCCCTTATCAGCTTGTGATGTATGGTGTGTCCAATATCATGTTCAACATAATAGTCTTCCTTGGCTTTTCACAGATTGTCTTCAAGATAATGATTTAGCGCTATAGGGTACGTCAGGCTTAAATAAACGCAGTCTCTTCTAATCCCATAATGACGCATTACTATGATAAGAAGCAGGACGCAGAGATTGAGATAAAAA
>JAAXVZ010000002.1:16953-18149 GCA_013335235.1 Nanobdellota archaeon
TTTTTATCTCAATCTCTGTGTCCTGCTTCTTATCATAGTAATGCGCCATTATGATACTAGAAGAGATTGCGATAAAAAGACTTACGTTCCGTTTCCCTGATTGCTCTTTTGATATGTTCACAGGCTCAGGCGTTTTTTCGAAATCAAGCCTTGACAACGGGACAAGTGTTTTGCTCAGGCATATGCAGATAAAACCAAAGGACAGAGTCCTTGACTTAGGCTGCGGCATAGGCACAGTCGGTGTATATGTGAAGAAAAAAAACCCGGAGGCAGAGGTGATTCTTTCAGATACAAACGAAAGAGCAGTGTTCCTTGCAAAGAAGAATCTCAAGCTCTACCACCTCGACTGTCCAGTTATTATCAGCGATGTCTTCTCAAAGATAGATGGCTCTTTTGATGTCATATTATTGAACCCGCCTCAGGCAGCAGGGAAGGATGTCTGCTTTGCGATGATTGAAGGTGCGGCAAGACACCTCGTGCCAAACGGCTCGCTGCAGCTAGTCGCCAGGCATGCAAAAGGCGGGGCGTCATTTGAGAAAAAGATGTCTAATGTCTTCGGCAATGTTTCCCAGATAGGGAAAAAATCTGGGTTCACAGTCTACAAGTCTATATTGTCTTGACACCGCTGACATGCGGGATGACAAGCCTCACTCCGACTCCCAGTTTCAGGACAGCGGAAAGAAGAGCCATGTGCTCCTTGCCAGAGCCAGATAAAAAGTTCAATGCGACTTCGCTTCCTTCCACCTTTGCCTTCAGGTTAGTGTATATCTTGTCTATCAATAGTTCCACGCTCTCATTCGCGTTGATCACAATCAGTTCCATGTTGTCTTTTTTGTGGAATGTCTGCGCTCCGAAGTCATCTGTAATCAGGATTATCTTATCCCATTCAGCGCTCGCAGCAAGCTTCACGACATCGGTCCAGGTGCCCTTGCCAGTCGACAGGCAAGCGATAAGTTCGGTCATGATACCTGAAATGGGGCGGGTGTTAAAAAAGCTATAGGTTTATGCCAAAGACCCTCAGCAGGCTGACAAAGAAATTGAATCCGTCAAAGCCGGGGATAGGGATCATGTTGAATATCCCGAGGAACATGTTCAGTCTCATTGCTGTCTCAGCCATAGGCAGATGTTTTTTCTTCATCTTCCTATTTTTCAGCATAGCATAAATTATACCATATATGATAAAATTCATAAGAGGT
>JAAXVZ010000161.1 GCA_013335235.1 Nanobdellota archaeon
TCCTGGCTTTGAATTGGGAGCATGCAAGGCTTCGACAGTATGCGCATCCTTTGTCTCTGCAGCAAGGAGCATTCCCTGGCTCATCTCTCCTCTCAGGTTCGCGTGCTCAAGATTGGTCACGCAGATTATATGCTTTCCAACTAAGACCTGAGGGTCAGGATAATAAGGTCTCAGGCCAGCCACAAGCTGCCTTTTCTCTGTGCCTAAATCTATATTTATCAACAGCAGCTTATCTGCCTTATAATGCTCTGATACAGACAGGACTTTAGCGACTTTCAGGTTCAGCCTTGAGAACTCTTCTGCTGCCTTGGGCTCTTCTTTTGCATTCACTTTTAGGTCTACAGACTCTATCTTCCTCAGGACAATCTCTGCTTCTCCAATCTTGCAGTTCTCAAGCCTAGTGTCTATCTCTTTCCAGGAAACATCTTTTAGCCCAAGCTGCTTATGCAGCCTTTCGCAGAAAGACGGCATGACCGGGTACAGCGCAATGGAAAGTATCTTCACTATGTTGGTGCAGTCTGTCAATACTTTCTGGGTTTCTTCCCTGTTCTCCTTGATTAGCTCCCAGGGAGCATTGTTCTGGAAATATCTGTTGCCAAGGGTTCCTATCTCAAGCAGCTCTTTTACAGCGTCCCTGTAGTCAAGGCTTTCGTATGCCTTGCCTGCAGCCTTTGCTTTTTTCGCCACTTCAGTCAGGAGGTCGACATCCCTGACTTCAGACAATTGGGAATCATAGTTCTTATTTATGAACGAAAGTGTCCTGTAGGCGAGGTTCGCAAAGTTTGCCACAACCTCATTATTGACCTTTGCCTTGAATGATTCAATATCCAGGTCAAGGTCTGTCATTGTATGAGTCAGGCCTGATGCAAAATAATATCTCAGGAATATAGGATCAGCAGCTTCCCTGAATTCCTTTGCAGTTATGAAAGTTCCCCTTGATTTGGACATTTTCTCCTTGTTCACATTGAGGAAGCCATGGACGACAATATTATCAGGGACATGATAGCCTGATGCCATGAGGACAGCAGGCCAGAACAGCAGATGGAAATAGATTATGTCTTTTCCGATGAAATGGACTACTTCGGCATTGTTCCAATGCTCCTCTGCTTTGTGCACATCGCCTTTGTGGTAGTTCGCAAGGCTTGCCATATAGCCAACAGGGGCGTCAAGCCATACATAGAAATACTTGTCATTCTCATTTGGTATCTTGAACCCAAAATATGGTCCGTCCCTTGATATGCACCAGTCTTCTAATCCTTCCTTAACCCATCCTAATATCTGGTTCCTTATCTCTGGCTGGAGCCTCTTATTCTCTTTTAGATAATGTTCCAGCTTATCTGAGAATGCGGATAGCTTGAAAAAATAATGAGTAGACATCTTCCTCATCGGGGTGCTCTTGCATATCACGCAATGCGGCTCCATAAGATCTACCGGTGTGTAAGTAGAGTTGCATTTTTCACACACATCCCCATATTGATCAGATGCTCCGCACTTCGGGCATATCCCCTTGACGAACCTGTCTGGAAGGAAACGTTTGCAATGGTCGCAGTATGTCAGTTCAATAGGTTTGGTGTAGATGAAATTTCCGTCTTTCAGTTTTGAGAATATGCTTTCAGTGAAATGCTTGTTCTCTTTTGAGTTGGTCGTATAATATGAATCATGCAGTATCTCATAGGCTTTCATGTCAGCGACATGCTTGTCAAACCACTCTGCTATGAACTGCTCTGGGGTCTTGCCCTGTTTTGCTGCGTTGACTTCAATAGGCGTACCATGCGTATCATCCGCACAGCAATATACTGTTTTTTTTCCTTTCAGCTTCAGGAATCTGGAATATATATCTGTCTGGACATACTCGACCATATGTCCTATGTGCAGCGGCCCATTGGCATATGGAAGTGCGCTAGTGATTATTATTGGCTTTTCCATCTACAGCACAAAATGAGGCTAGCTTATATAGATTACGAGCAGTTCCTGTTTTTGTCTCGTGTTTAGGGATTCTGTACCTAAGGATCTTTTTGATCTACTTTTTTATTTTTCTTCAGGGATATAGCAATCTGAAGCGCAACCCTGAGCAGGATGACAGCCAGGCCGAACACGGCAAGGAGGAGCGTTATCGGAGGAAGCTTAAGAGGGCTGAGAAGGTACAGCCTCCAGCCGGAGTATGATTTTATTGAGAAATGGAATACTGTCAGGAAAATTGCTAGATATCCCACTCTAAGAGCAGGCCTCCAACGGTTTCCAAGCCACTTCATCCCAGCATTTCCAGATATGGCTGTCATGAATACCAGTATGGCAAGCGAGGCTATGCCTGGAAGGAAAGCTAGAACGTTTGGAGTCTCTCTTCCAAGGAAATTCCAGACATGGTCGAATGCAAATATCGGATCGATAGGTATAAATATGTACATGAGACCGGAGAACACGCTGTGGATTAACGCAAACACAAACCCGATTATCCCAAGCTGCTTCCTCAATATGAATGCTGCTGGAGATAATTTAAAGAAATAGCTTAGGCCTGAATAAGCAAAAGAGAGGCCTATCAGGATGTATGCTGAGTCAGCAAGCGCCCTGTTTGCAGTGAAGAGGTCATATACGCCTGACTCTATCATCAAGTATATTGAGATGAGGATATAGCATGATCCAGAAATAACTGCGGCTTTCTTATACAGATTAGATTCAGGCATGTGATAGCATCTGAAACGATGATTATAAATAATTATTGTTTAGATTGATCTTATGATTGCATCTTTTGTTTTCAGCTTCTTCTGGCATTCAAAGCATACTGTGTGCCTCTTCCCTTTCTCATCCTTGATATATGTGCCTATCAGCTTGCCTAAGAATGTCGTTGCTATATTCTGCTTGCATACAGCGCATTTTGCCATGGTATCACCGGATAAGATGACAGAATAAAAAACTATCTTCTGGCATCTTTCAGCCTTCTTTCGAACTCTACCTTTGTCATCATGCGTTCCATAGGCATACTATCTATCATGCTCTTCAGCCTATCGAACTCATCAGTGTTCGCCTGGAGCTTGAAGACTTCGACTAAGGCCATGAAATCTTTCTTCGCTAGCTTTATGCTTCCCTTGATCTCAAGGAGCAGTTCCTTTGCCTTCCTAAGCTCTCTGGTATACTCAGACTTGCTGCTTTCCCAGCCTAGGAGATGCATCTCGAACAACCTGTCCATGCTGTCATGGTCCCTCTCTATGACTTCGATCCTGTCAAGGAGCTTGAACACTTCCGGAGGAAGGTCAGGGACAGGCGGAGGGGCTTTCTTCTCGAACATAGGTTAAACAGAGTGCAGTGACTTAATAAAGGTTTTCACTCACCTAATAAGGAGATGCTCTGCAGGTGCGTAGAATGCAGCCTCTTTTTCGAAATTTAGGCTCCATCTCCAGATATGCAGGGATTGGGTGATTTGTTGTAACTGCTCTAAGAAATATACTGTCTTTGCCTGCTCCCTGGCTAGGGCCGGGTCATCATATGTATGGAATATGTCTATTGCAGTTTCAATCTGCAGAGGGAACTTAAAACTAGCATTATAATCTTTTCTTAATTTAGGATTAGGGTCATATCCTTCAATCATACACAGTGTAGCCACTTTAATGCTGGCGCCTATCTTGATAGTGTCTGAGGCAGTCCAGTAATAGCGTTGTAAATTATCAAATTCATGATTGATATGCTCTTCAATCTTAGGATCATAAGTAGAATATATGAGTGATTGATGAAAAACTTCCCGTTCCCTTGCCAACTGATGACGCTGCCGTTGCGCAGATAGGCGGGCAGCGCGTTGACAGATGTGACCGGCGGCAATGCCTCCACGGTGGTCATCGCATCATAATCAGCCGGCCAGGCTTCGACGAAACCCGCCTGATCGCGCGCGCGGGCGTCGCGCTCTACCACGGCACCAAGAACGTGCTTCCCTGGCGCTGTTCGGTGCCCGCGGTGGTCACCGTGCACGATCTCGCCGTCTACGCCTGGCCGGAGACGTTTGCGTGGCCGCAGCGCGTGCACTTCCGGCTCTGCGTGCCGACCAGCGTGGCGCGCGCCGCGCGCGTGATCGCCGATTCCACGCACGCTCGCGACGACCTCATCGGGCGCTTCCACCTCGACCCCGCACGCAGCGCGACGAGGGCTGCCGGGTCCGGGGCCTGGCGGTGCGCCGCCGGC
>JAAXVZ010000162.1 GCA_013335235.1 Nanobdellota archaeon
ACGTAAGAGTCCCGGTATCTGCGCATATCTCAATTCCGCAGCGTTTTTTGTCCCATGTAAAAAGCGCAGGCTTTTTTCCGAAAACAGGCTTTAGCATGCAAGCATCTGCAATCTTATCTTCTCCACACTGATTTATCTTATCATATTCGTGGATAATTGTCCCATCTGCAATTGCATAAGCAGTGTTATGCATGAGTCCACCCTCCTGCCAGACAAATGTTCCAGGGACAATAAGGCGGCCATGGCTTGCCTGAGCGAGTTCATCTAAGTATCTTGATCTTTCTTCAGGGATAAGTGGCCTTCCCGGATGATATGCATACTCTGGAGCAGCAATTATCTCAGAGCTCTCTGCGGCTTTTAATATCCTTGCGTGAATATCCTCAACATTGCTTCCTTTAATAGATGTATGGGCAACTATGGCATTTATCCGGTATCCGTTCATCTTAGTCGGTACAGTCTGCATATTCTGTCTGTTGATTCTTCTTATATAAAAACCCTTAACAATCATACAATATCATACTTTCAGCAAAACATTTATAAAAAGAGGCGAGTCCCAGTACTCTATGAAAGAAAGACTTACCATAACTCTTGACGATGACACACTCGACCTTCTGGACCAGAAGATAGACGGGAAGAAGATTAAGAATAGGAGCCACGCAATAGAGGTGCTGCTCTCCAGGGTCCTTGGCAACAACAGGCCTACAAAAGCGATCCTCCTGCTTGGCGGGAAAGGCACAAGATTTAGGCCTATAACCTATGAGCTTCCAAAAGCTCTGCTTCCAATCCAGGGCAAGACTGTGCCAGAATATCTTATGGACTTATTTAAGGAATTCGGGATAACTGACTTTGTTTTCTCTGTCGGCTATCTTGCAGACAAGATCAAGCAGTATTATGGAGATGGCAGCAAGTTTGGTGTCAATATAACCTATGTAGAAGAGAAAGAGCCGCTTGGAAGCGCAGGCGCGATAAAGCTTGCGGCAGCCCACCTTACAGAGACTTTCATCGTAACAAATGGAGATGAGCTAAAAGACATAGACCTTGAGGAGATGTATCTTTTCCATAAGCAGAACAAGGCGGTAATTACCGCTGCCCTGACAACAGTTGTGGATCCGTCTGCGTACGGTGTCGCAAAGCTTGAAGGGAACAGGATACTGGAGTTTGTAGAGAAACCGAAAAAAGAGGAAGCACCATCGAACCTGATCAACTCAGGACTGTCGATATGGGAGCCTGAAGCGCTTAAGATCATCCCCAATGGGTTTTCCATGTATGAACAAGACGTGTTCCCTAAGCTCGCAAAAGAGAAGAAACTCTATGGCTATATCTTCTCAGGCCAGTGGTTTGATACAGGGACACCTGAAAGGTACGAAAAAGCGATCAAGGAATGGAAAGGCATGAAGGTGAGAGCATGAGCATCTTCAAGGCGTATGATATCCGCGGTGTCTACCCAAGCGAGATCAATGAAGATATAATCTATAGAATTGGAAGGGCCTATGTCATAAAATTCAAGCCAAAGAAGATTACTGTTGGAAGGGACATGAGAATATCTTCATCTAAGCTTTTCGAAGCGCTTGTGAAAGGTGTGACAGACCAGGGATGCGATGTCGTTGATATCGGCCTTGTGACAACGCCTATGATGTACTACTCTGTTTGGAACTACAAGCGCGAGGGAGGTCTCATGGTCTCTGCATCACATAATCCGTCGCAGTATAATGGTGTGAAGATGGTAGGAAAAGGTGGAGTTCCCATAAGCGGAGAGACCGGCATCTTTGAGATAGGCGAGATGATTGGCTCAATTAAAGAGCCTCTTGCAAAAAAGAAAGGAACGGTAGAGAAGCTTGACCTGATGGCAGAATATGTCAGTCATTCTCTCAAGTACGGCGACTTATCAGCGCTTAAGAGGTTCAAGATAGTGATTGATACGGCAAACGCGATGGGCGGCCCTGTCTCGTCACTATTTTTCAGGAAGATGCCTTGCGAACTAGTTCATATGTTTTCAGAACTTGATGGCAATTTCCCGAATCATGAGGCAAACCCGCTAAATGAAAGGAATTTGAAATCCCTTCAGGAAGAAGTCCTGCGAACAAAAGCGGATCTTGGAATATCTTTTGACGGAGACGCTGACAGGTGTGCGTTTGTCGACGAGAAAGGCGCAATCATCCAGTCTGACCTGATAACCGGGCTTGTCGCAAAAGCGATACTTGAAAACAGGAAAGGAGCAAAGATACTATTTGATGTCAGGAGCTCGAAAGTTGTGGGAGAGGTCATAAAGGAGTGTGGCGGAGTCCCCGGAAGATGCAAGGTGGGCCATTCGCTAGTCAAGACCCAGATGAGGCTCGAGAAGGCATATTTCGCAGGAGAATTATCTGGCCATTATTATGTAGAAGATGAGCATTATGCAGAAGCGCCATTCTTCATTGTCCTTAAGATACTCAGCCTTATGTCTGAGACCGGGAAAAAGATGTCTGAACTAGCCAAACCGCTGAGGAAGTACACTCAGTCCGGCGAGATTAATTCTGAAGTCAGGGACAAGGAAGGCAAGATGAAGGAACTTTCTCAGAAATTCAAGGACGCAAACGTCTCCTGGATGGACGGCGTGACGATTGAGTATCCTGATTGGTGGGCAAACATCAGGCCATCGAACACTGAACCGTTCCTGAGGCTCAATCTTGAGGCAGACACGAAAAAGAAGATGGAAGAGAAAAGGGACATGATGCTCAAGCTCATAAGAGCTTAATTTTGTTTTTTTGATATTTCTGCTTTGACTGGGATTATCCCTTTTTCTATCCATTCTGTTTTCACTTTTTCAATAACCTCTTTTTCAAACCCAAGAGCAAATCCTATGTCTCCGCCGCCTGCGCCAGACAGTTTTCCAGCTAGCTTATAGGACTGAGCAACCTCTGCTAGAGTCCTTAATTCAGGAGTTGCAATCGGAACTTTAGACTCGTCTGAAAGCCTATCCAGTAAAGCACCATTCCTATTAATCGAGTTGATGATCCTCGGCTTGTCATTGGCTTGGATTGCCCTCATGACCTCTTCAGATACAAGACCTATCTCTTTCATTACCTTTGAGTATTTTTTCGGCTCTTTGGTTTTCCAATTATTCATCTTCTGTATCATTTCAGAAGTTGAGCAAGGGTGTGTGGTCCATCCAACAGCAAGGATAATCTCCGGTGGTATATCAAGAGGAGATATTTTCAACCCGGGCCAAGATACCTCAATAAGCTCCTTGATAGGCAGTAGCTCTATCTTTTTCTTGAGCCATGCATCATCGAACCTAATATAGCCTAGCAAGCCGCCGAAAGAAGAGGCGGCGATATCAACTCCTGAGCCTAGCTTTCCTTGGGCGCTGAAATGCGAGACTGCAGCTAGCTTGAATAAGATTTCAGGATTGTACTTAATTCCATGAACCTTTAGGATTGCCGCAATAGTAGACACAGTTGCAGCAGCAGACGATCCGAACCCTATCTTCTGTGCCTTATTATCTTTTATTATGGTTGTCTCTTTGCCTTCAGTAGCTATATTGAATGGTTTCAGCTGCCCTATGTACTCAGATGAAGCCAGTATTGCGCTTTCCAGTATCTTGAGAGAACCCTTCTCTTCTTTTGTCAGGATCCTTGTGTACCTTATCTTCTTTTCTTCGATTCTGCAAGCGAGGTCATTGATACCGTACTCCTTGATTGTGATATGGATAAATCCATCTTTGCATGATTCGACTTTTGCATCTACTCCTGCATCGACAGCTGCGACTACAGCAGGATTGCCTTCAAGGACGGCCCATTCACCAGCAATAAGGAGCTTTCCTGGCGCAAACACCTTAACCATATGATTAACATATCTTTCACATAATATAAATTTAATTGCGGCTAGTTTTATAATCTAAATCAATTCCCCCTTAGCTATGCATGAGTCAATCTATGAGCCAAGAGAGGATTCACTCCTTCTTGCTAAGTATGTATCACTGCTTGCAAGAAAAGGCCAGATTGTGCTTGATATGGGCTCAGGCTCTGGAATACAGGCAGAGGCAGCGATCCAGAAAGGAGCAAAGGCAGTCTGCGTTGACATTAATCCTCATGCAGTCGAACATCTGAAAAGCAAGTTCATGTCTTCAGTTGTCCTGCAGTCTGACCTTTTTGAAAATGTCCCTGAG
>JAAXVZ010000163.1 GCA_013335235.1 Nanobdellota archaeon
TATGGAACCTTATCGTGCCGAAGATCTTCGGTTTCCAGCCGATAAACATACTTGAAGCATTCCTGCTTAACCTATTGGCGGGCATCCTTTTCAGGGGAAAGGCTGACAAATAAATTAGATCATATTTCCACTTTTTTCTAGATAGTTATATAAGAAGATAATCGATTGATGCTTACCATGAAAATCCATATAATCATGCATGAATCTTTTGAGTCTCCGGCTGCGGTCGCTGAGTGGGCAGGCAGGAATGATCACAGCCTGTCTTACTCAAGACTTTTTCAAGGTGATGATTTGCCTTATTCATGCGAAAATATTGATTTCCTTGTTGTAATGGGAGGGCCCCAGTCTCCGGCGACGACAAAGGAAGAGTGCCATTATTTTGATGCCAAACAGGAAATAGCGTTAATAAAAAAAGCGATTGATGCAGACAAGCGTGTGTTAGGTGTATGTCTTGGTGCCCAATTGATTGGAGAGGCACTAGGAGCAAGATTTGAGCATAGCCCTAATAGAGAAATAGGTGTCTTTGATATTATGCTAACGCCTGATGCAAAAGAAGATTCTATTCTCTTAAAATGGCCAGATAGGCTGATGGTAGGCCATTGGCACGGAGACATGCCAGGACTGACTAAGGATACAAAGATATTAGCATATAGCAAGGGATGCCCAAGACAGATCGTAAAATATTCAGATAAGGTATACGGCTTCCAGTGCCACCTTGAATTCACTAAGGCGGCAGTTGCAGGGATGATAAAGAATTGCGGCCATGAGCTAGTAAACGGGAAACCTTACATACAGAAGAGAGAAGAGTTAATTAATTTTGATTATGATGAGATGAACCAATACTTGTTCCAGTTCCTTGATGATTTCACAAGCCAGGGCTAGCAAAGAGATCATGGTACAGGGTAATACTTGTGTTCAGCATGCCTTTCATTGAGCTGTTTATTGTATTCACAGTGTCTGTCCTGAACCTTTCCAGATCGCCGTCATACTTCTGCCTGCGGCCCATATATGCTTCTTCTAGCATGGCCCTGACTTCCATGTGCGCACGGGAATATCTCCTTATAACTGTCTCATGCCCATGCAATCTTCCTGGCACAAAAGCTGCGTCTGTCCGTCCGAAACCAGACACAATCCTGAAATCCAGGTAGCAGCCAAGGTTGCTGCCAAGAAGGGTGATATCAACGTCTGCATCCTCTATGCTCGGGACAATGGACTGGAACCAATGCAGGACAGAATGGTCTCCGGATTCCTTTGCATATTTTTGGCTTGGTGTCAGGGCATGGCTGTTCAGTTTCGCATTAGTATCTCTTATTGTTGTTTTCAAAGGATGCGTATGGTAAGAAGTCAGCCTCTCCCCGAATATTGATAGGTCTATATTTATAGGTATATCAACACCCTGAGATCCATATTCTCCGACAGGTCCGCCTCCCCTCCTGAAATTATACCAGATTCCGCTGTCTTCAGAGAAGATGAACGCAGCCTCTTTTTCATCTTCGAGCGCAAGCATAAGAAGATCTTTCTCTCCATCTTCCCTGGTTTTTGCAATCTTATAAGGCCTATCAGACACAGACAGCCTGCCATCTATGCTTTTGTAAATAGAGAGCGGGTCTGCAAGCGACCTGAAAAAATCCAGCACCATATATCGGCCGTGATTCAATCTATTTATAAACCTATCCAGCCGATTCCTTATTTTTTACAGCCAGGTTCTCTTTTACCCTGTATTTTACAATCTTTGTTATCAGACCTATCGGCAGCGGCTTATCAATCGGGAATCTTATCGTGCCTTTTGTTGTCTCATATGATGACAGCTCTTTCCTGAAAACATCAAGGACTGTTGCGCTCGCAAAATACAGTCCTGCATGGGTCTTCCATGCAGAATAATATACCAGTATCCTTCCCAGCTTGAAGGCAGGCATGCCGTAGCTCATCAATTCTTCAGCATCAGGTGCTGCCTTTTTTATCGTCTGCCTGAGCCTTTCCAGCCTTTCCAGGGCCTCTTTAGGCTGAGCCCTAATATAATCGTCAACGCTTGCCATCATACGCCTTCTTCAGCTCTGCGATATCCAGCTTCTTCATTCCAAGCAGCGCTTTCATCATCCTTTCAGATTTTACAGGATCGTCCTGCATCTTCTCTAGGATAGAGGGGTTTATCTGCCATGACACTCCAAACTTGTCAGTGAGCCAGCCGCACTCGACCTCATGTCCACCCTCTGTTAGCTTTTCCCAGTAATAGTCTATCTCTTCCTGTGTATCGCAGTCCACTATGAAAGATATTGATTCATTGAACCCAAATACGTGTGGCCCTGTCCCGTCCATTGCGATGAATTCCTGGCCTTCGAGCCTGAACAATGAGTGCTTGACAGTGCCTTTCTCGCCTTCTTCTCCATCCTCATAGAGCAGGAGATGGTCTATCTTAGAGCGCCTGAACACAGAGGTGTAGAACCTGGCAGCAGCCTCTGCTTTCCCAAGGTCCTTCCCTACAAATAAGAGGCTTGGTGCGATATGCGGCTTTTCAGGCGAGAGCATCAATTGCCATGATACGCCGAACATGTCTTTTATGAACGCATATCTTTCGCTGAAAGGGTATTTTCCAAGAGGCATCATCACCTCTCCTCCAGTGGAGAGCTTCTTGTATAGCATATCTACATCTTTCTCTGTCTTGCAATATGCAAACAAGGAGATTGCAGGAGTGAATTTGAATATAGGTCCGCCATTCAGTCCCAAGAACTTCTGGCCATCCAGCTGGAACGCGACAGTCATCACGCTGCCTTTTTTCCTTCCTGACGCTTTTGCAGACGCTTCACCATAGTGGTCTGTCTTCAGTATCTTGGAATCCTTGAACAGGGAAGTGTAGAGTTTGGCAGCTTCTTCTGCATTGTCGTCGAACCATAAGCACATTGAGATTTTCTGCATGATATTCACCTTTGCAGGAAGAGCCTGCCTGAGATTAAAAACATGAGGTATAATCATTCAAGAAAGGGTTGCTGTCATAAGTGATGGGTCCTGTTCTGGTAGAAGGCAA
Source organism: Nanobdellota archaeon (assembly GCA_013335235.1). GTDB lineage: Archaea > Nanobdellota > Nanobdellia > Woesearchaeales > GW2011-AR15 > JAAXVZ01. Next base: position 3,023 of record JAAXVZ010000163.1, read on the forward strand.
AGCCCAGGATCATGACTATTATCGCAAGCAAAAAGAACATAGTGACATTCAGGCTGCCGGAGAGGAAGAGCAGCATGCCCAAGAGAAGCATCGAGAACGCCAGTATATAGCAGCAGACAAGAAGAATGCTCAGCTTCTTGTTCAGTATCCCTTTTGACAGGCTGTACCTCTCTATTATCTCTTTTTTCCTCTTTGTCCTAAACTTGATATTCTTCCTGAATGCAGGAAGCCCGGATTCGCTCACTTCAGGGAAGAAAGGGGCAGAATAATTGCAGTTCTTGCATAAGTACCTGTTCAGGGTGTTCCATGCGACCATGTCCCTTGACAGGTCATTCTCCACATTTGTGCTGCCGCACCTTGGGCATGTCAGGAAGTATTTCTCATCTTTCTTCTTAACAGGCATAGCTGGATGGGTGTATTTGCTAATATATAAATTATTATCAGCTGAAAGCTGGAAAGAGACCAGTGACCTAGCGGAAACCTAGCTTTTCGATATCCTCTTTAGAGAAACTCTTCCTTAATATCTCATATATATCTATCATCTCTTTCCTGTATATCTCATGAAACCCCTCTGCACTCAGTTTTCCGGTGTTCCATTGGCTGACCATCGCGCTCAGTGGGACTTCACCAGACTCAGCAATCCTGTCGAGTTCAGCTATCAGTATATTTGTCAGATTCCAGGTAAGTAGTCCCCTCTCTGTGTTGCTGGCGTCTATGCTCTTGCGAAGAGGCATCCCTGGCAGTTTCGCATAGAGATTGTTCATCCTGCGCAAGGTCTCATCACCATAATCAAGGACATATTGGCTTGCCATGCATGCATCGGAAAAATACAGTATATATCAAGATTCCTCTGATACTAATATACTTTTCAAGACAAGACCAGGCCTTAGGCACAGGGCAGGTCTTTTCCCTTGGCAATATCTTTATAATATCAAGGGCCTATTGCCAGTCATATGGATTATTCATATTACGACCGGCGCATAAACAAGAAGACCATACGGAGATATGATGTAACGCCCCTTTTCCAGGATCATGAAGTTTTTGCGAGTCTTGTCACAGACCTGATAAAGCCATTCAAGG
>JAAXVZ010000164.1 GCA_013335235.1 Nanobdellota archaeon
GGCTTTCAAAAGCCTGGAGGCAAAATGCGCCTCGTCGGCACGGTGCTCACGCACAAAACATTTGAAGAAAACATGCCACGATCGCATAACTCGGTATTGCGTCAGCCTTGAGAGCTGATTCCGAAAGGAATTCCCGGTTCAAATCCGGGTCGTGGCGGTTTTATTTCCTTTCTTTCCGACACGGATTGTACCCGAACTCGTAAGTGAGGTTACACATGCTCGCAGCGGCTCACGTGCCTTTCACTTTATTCAAGGAATCTGGGTCGTGGCGTATTTTTTCTCGATTCGCAAGATAGTTAATAACAACCGGATTTGAACATGCGTTCACTAATTTTCTCGCACAGTTCCTTTCAGTCACTGAATCCGGGTCGTGGGTCTTTCCAGGACAATATGAGCAATTACTGCCTATCTTTTATATAGCTTATTTTTTCAAGGAAGAATGTTAACTTCTGTCCTGGATGAAGCAATCGCAAAGAGAGGGGCTAGCAGGGAAGCTAAACTAAAATTTGAAACGAAGCTGCAGAATATTGCAGACGAGTTAATTGCCTGCGAAGAGATAACCGGATTGGTCAAGAATGCGCTGCAGCTATATAGCTATGCACCACATCTTTTCGGTAGGGTGATAGCTTTAAGTTCCGGCGTATATGGGAATGTAAATTGCCATACTTCCTCTCTTTATCTCATGGGTGCGATTCCTGAACCTGTGAGAGTCCACCCCTGGCCTACTAAAGGAGAATTATATATGGGTGATATCCTAGAGAGGCTGATGCCGCTAGAGAAGATAGAATATGGCTGCCTAGTCACAAAAAGAGGCAGAGTTGGAATTATACCCCATTCAGGCATAGCTATAACTTCTGCTGGCAGAGAGTCGCTCATACTCTCAAAATTAGGAACTGAAAAAATCTTTGACGTCCAGCCTTTAAGAGAGGCATTTAGACCTGCAGTAGAATATTATTCGCTGAAAATATAGATATAATTATAAAAAACAAAACATTTATATAGTGTGGTTTGTTACCATGATATGGTGATAACAATGGGAAACCTAATAACCCTGGAAAGCAATGTCAAGCATTCATTTTTCCTAGCTAAGGCAGAGATAAAAGCATTGAGGGAACAGCACAGACGGGATAATGAGCTCGTCCAGAAGCTGTTCGAGACACAGAAACAACTGCTCTTGAAAGTAAAAGAACTTGAAAATAAGGTCAAGGCACCTCCAAAGATGGATCCCCTACCAAGATTTGAGCAGCAGGTAGTGTCATCCCCTCCGCAGATTGTCCATGTGATAGAGAAGAGGATGCCTGCAGAGAAGGTCGTTGAGACCGTAGTTGTCAAAGACAAGCCAAAGAAGGTAGTTGAAAAAGTATTCGTGAAGGTTGGCAACAAAAGAAGCTATATCGGATCAGACACATCAATGAAATTCCATGACTCAATCTGCCCGTTCGCAAAGAACATCAAGCCAAAGAACAAGATCAATTTCAAGTCAAAGACAAAAGCATTGAACCTTGGATATAAGGCATGCAACTGCATAAAGAGGGTGTAAAAATGACACTTCAGGCACTGGAAAGCAATATAGCGAAATCATTTGCCAGGGCAAAGCACGATATAAGCACATTAAGGGAAGAGATGCAGATACACTCAAAGATGATCGAGCAGCTCATGGCAAACCAGAACGTGCTTTTAGATAGGTTAAATGAGATAGAAAAGAAAGCTTAAAAATTACATCTCAGCGCCATCGCCTGGCTTCATCTCAGGCATAGGCCCTTTCCCGCTGCCTGAGGCGATGACATCGTCTATCCTCAGTATCATGGTTGCGACTTCTGTCGCTGATGAGATTGCCTGTGTTTTCACTTTTAGAGGCTCTATTACTCCTGCTTCCCATGCATCCATGACCTTTCCGGTAAACACATTTATCCCTGCAGTCACTTGGTTTTTCTCGTGAGCGCTCTTCAGCTCTGTCAAAGTGTCTATAGGATCTAAGCCTGCATTCTCTGCAAGTGTCCTTGGGATGACCTCCATAGCCTCTGCATAGGCCTTGACTGCAAGCTGCTCTCTTCCAGATAAAGACTCAGAGAACTTCATGAGCCTCTTAGATAGCTCCATCTCGCAGCTTCCTGCACCAGCAAGGACCTTTCCCGTCTTCAGGGCTGCAATCAGGTCTCCTATCGAGTCTGATATCGCTCTTTCGGCCTCATCTGCGACATGCTCAGTTGAACCACGGACAAGTATCGTGACTGACTTCGCGCTCTTGCAATCCCTCACAAAGGTCATCATCTCGTCTCCCACCTTGGACTCTTCGACCAAGGCAGCAAAACCTAAGTCTCTCTCTGATAGGTCATCAAGGTTTGTAACAAGTCTTCCGCCTGTAGCCTTCGCAAGCTTCTCCATGTCACTCTTCTTTATCCTTCTTGCAGCATAGATACCAGCTTTCGCCATGAAATGCTGCGCCAGATCATCTATACCTTTCTGGCAGAAAACAACAGAAGCACCCTGCTTCACCAGCTTATCTACCATCCCTTTGAGCATCCTCTCTTCCATATCAAGGAAGGACTGCATCTGTCCTGGATCCGTTATCTGAATCTTTGCGTCTGTCTCTGTGTTCTTTATCTCCAGTGCTGAGTCAATGAGCGCAATCTTTGCATTCTTGATTGCTATTGGCATACCTGAATGGACTCTTTCCTTGTCCAGGACTATGCCATCGACAAGCTCTGAATCCTCGACACGGCCGCCAACTTTCTTCTCAATCTTTATATCATCTGAGTCTATCTTAATTGTGCCTTCCCTGTGCATGACCTTTATCACTGCTTTTACAGTTATGGATGCGAGAGAGTTCTTGTTCGCCTCTGCCCCTTTCCCTGTCATCGCTGTCTCAGCAATCATTTCAAGCAGCTCTGAATCCTTTTCCTGAAGCGGCTTTGCGATATCGCTCAGTATTGCGAGAGCCTTCTCAGACGCCATATTATATCCTTTTACAATCACTGTCGGATGGATATCCTTGTCTAGGAGATCCTCTGCTTTCTTCAAAAGTTCTCCGGCCACCACAACAGCTGTTGTCGTCCCGTCACCGACCTCATCCTCCTGGGTCTTCGCTATCTCTACAATCATCTTTGCCGCAGGATGCTCTACCTGCATCTCCTTCAATATTGTGACACCATCATTTGTGACGATTATATCTCCCATTGAAGATACCAGCATCTTGTCCATGCCCTTCGGGCCAAGAGTTGTCCTGACTGTCTCTGCAACAAGCTTCGCAGCCATGATGTTGTTCCTTTGGGCGTTCTTCCCTGTATTGCGCTGTGTACCTTCCGGCAGAATGAATATTGGTTGTATATCTCTTGACATATTTATGCACCCCTGATAAGGAGTCAGAGTAAAAGCAGCTTTTTAAAGATTACCGCAGCTGCCGGGCAGGCGTTACTGTGCCAAATCCTTATATATAAGCTGGACAAGCCAGACTTATGGATGTCTCATCGCAAGAAATCGCTCAGATAGCAGATATAGTGTCAGAGACAGGCACCATCAGGGATGCAGTCTCGCTTTTCAAGAACCTGGAACTGCGTGAAAAAACAGCCCTGACAGAAAGATGCGGGCAGATATATAGCCAAAGGGGGCTTGAGATAGCATGCGGACTTGGCCTGCCTTCTTTGTTCCTATCTACTGTCAAAAATTTCAAGATAAAGGCTTATGATGCTGATATAAACTATGTCTCTTATTGGATAGAGTTAAGCAGCATAGTCCATCCCGGTAGTATCTATAGCATAAATAGCTTTTATGCCTGGAAACAGGAGTGGGTACCTGCTGCAGAGATGCAGAACATGCTTATCCTAGATCAAGCAAGGAGCCTTGAGAGTGATGATAGGCTAGAAAATAACATCCTTAGATGGGGCATAACCAAAGGATGCGACTTTGCAATAGTCCCTTTTCCAAGCCTGGATGCATCCGAAGAAGCTGGAAGGACTGCAAGATATATAGCTCAACTTGGATCCTTAGGGTATGAGGTCAGGAAAAAACAGGTAAATGGTATAATTCCTCAGGCACTGATTCTGGCTGAGAAAAAATAATCAGACAGGATTATTCAAACAGCAATCAAAT
>JAAXVZ010000165.1 GCA_013335235.1 Nanobdellota archaeon
CCCCATTCAGTCTTAGTTACCTGATTATGGTATTGCAAGAATTGATATGTCTGTGTCCTGAAGTCTTGATCAAATCCATCATTTAATAATTTAGGAGCCAAGCCTACAAACCCAAAATAGCTATCTGAGGATGTTGTATCTATTCCATTTTCCCTTAACAGCGAATACCAATCCTGTGCCATAGCTGACTCTGGTTCTGGGGGCAAGGTGGCGTTTGGCGTGTTTGTTGGTTTTGAAGTATATATCGGTAAAAGTGTAGGCGATTGATAAGCTTCAAGAGTGCTTGTTGGTAGGGGTGCCAAAACTATTTGGGTGGGACTTGCTATAGTAGGTTTTTCATTTGTGGGTGCAAAATAATTTGATAAGATATGCGATGCGACGCCGCTTTGGATTGCAATGGCAGCTAAGACTGCTAAGCCGGCAACAGCTGTTGTGAGATATCCGAGAGTACTTATCCTTGTATTGGCTTGTTTGACAGCATTGCTGGGAGCATGGCTGAAAAAATACTTGTCCCTGCTCCTGTCTTTCATAAGATAAAAGTAATCTATCCTTTCTGAGGCTGTCATGAAGCGCACCAGACTAGGTTTCCCTTTTTTGTCGAACTCAGACCTGATAATCTCTGTGAGTTTTTGCCTGCCTTCTGTCGTCAGCTTCTGCTCCACCTCTGAAAAGAACTGTGAGGGATGCTCTCTTTGCAGGTATCCTATATTTAGCTGCTGGCCTCCTTTCATCAGGAACTCAGATTCACGGTCCCGATTTAGGCTATTCTCTATCTTTTCCACAAAGCTTGAATAATAGATCTGCCTGAATCTGGGAGACACATCTGTAAATGCATCTCTGATTATAGGGATCTTCGCAAGCAGGTCAGCCAAGGTCATAGGATCTCCTCAGAAAGCTGCTTTCTGGGCAGCTGGGTTTGCAATTCTATACTGAGCGATAAACTCTTCCCGCCTTGTCTGGTTAAGGACGCCACTGTACAGATCAAGCAGCTGCTTGACGGTTTTTGGGCTATCGAAACCTGCATTGAATTCAGTCAGGACATCTGTCCTTGTCTTGTATACTGCGCTCTGAAGATGCTTATAAGCAAGCTCTGACGCTTTTTCCTTTGGCATACTCTCAAGCATCTTGGCTGCTATCCCTTCCTGGGTAAGGTCTGATGCTCTCTCAAGGCAGAACTTGATAGCTGCGTCCTTTTCCTCTAGTCCGGCAAACTGCCTTGCTATGCTCCTAAATGTGTTCTCTGGCTGGGCAGTGTACATCGCAGCTAAGGTAGTTGCTGTCTTGAATCTCAGGGCTGATCCGACTGCAGAATCAAGCGTCACTTCGCCAAAGTATGCACCTGTCTCTTTTATGGTCCTGGACAGCCCTGTCTCAAAACTATCTTGCGCATTGCTGTTCCTGTAATCTTTCCTTGCTGCTTCATAGCTTTCAGTTAGCTCAGCCACTCTTGAGCCGATTATCTCCTGGACTTTCTTCTGCTCTTTTGCAACAGCATTCCCGAATCTCTTGTCTTTCACGACTGAAGTGACGGCATTATAAGTTGCGTTCTCTGAATATAGCCACCTTGCAGCGCAGCTGTCGAATTGGGCCTGGGTCAATATTTCACCTTGCAGAAGGTCTGTCAAGTCCTTTGTGCCGACCTTATCTATCATCACATAGGCAAGCGCAGCAGCCGAGCTTTTGCTATCTTCGCCTCTTGTCTTCTTCATTATCTCAACTGCCAGCTCTTTGCTTTCGCTGACTTGCAGGCACTTTTTTATTGTATCTTCAGTAAAATATGTGCATGCGACATTGACTGTCCTTTTCAGGTCAGGGACAAGGTCCTTCTCTGCTGAGACATCCCAGCTCCTGCTGCCTTTTTTTCTCTCTTCATAGGCAGAGATGAGCCGTAATACTTCTGCGTTGACATTGCCTGCGATAACTTTTTCCTCAGATACCCTTATCTTTGCAAGCCTTTCATCTTTTGACCGGACAAGCTCTATTGTATGATCATATGCATCCTCTTTCCTTCTCAAGAGGTATGCGACGCTTGCGCCCAGCTCTTTTTCATCTATCAATCCCTTTGTCTGGAGTCCCAGGAAATAGCTTGGCTTTGCTTTGTCTTCAGTCACTATATTATCAAGCACTATCTGTTTCCTCTTTCCAGCATGCTTCAGCAGAAGCTCTGTGGTCTCTGTGAGTGCAGAGGCTTTTGCAATCCTCAGGTAATCTGCATCACTGATGAACTCTCCGGAGACAGGCAGCATCCTTCCTATATCTATCAGGAAATCGGCAGTCTTTGCGCCATAGCTGGCATTCATATTGTGTGAGCTGTACAGGTCTCTGATTTTTTCCTTGACAACTTTCTCTGCAGCTTCATTTGATATCAGTGGTTTGATTTCTGGGTCTTTTGCTGCAGCTACTAGCTGGTTATAGGTTAATCCCCTCTTCTTAATGCTCCTCGCTATCTCTTTCTCTGCATCTTTCGGGCTCAGGATATCTTTTCTTTTGATAAGTCCGATCAATGTCTCTAGTTGAAGTTCTGTCCTATAGACACTTGCTATAGCTTTTTCTAAATCAGCAGAAGCGACTTTTGATTCTGCATTTGCAAGCAAACCAAACCTTAGTTCATCTCTATCTTTGCCATCGCTCTCTTGCTTACTTAATGTCTGAAGCACGGCTCGTTGTGCCTCTGCCTCGCCTGTGCGCAATATAGTGTCCAGTATCTGATAGCCTTGTTTTGGCATCTTATCCAGGACGTAAACAGCAACCTTGGCAGCTAAGTCAGAATCAACATATCCTGGGTTCCTTCCAAGCGCTGACTGGAGCCTGGTCTCGCTTCCTTGGCCCATCCATGATCTTATAGATTCTCCAAACTTCGCTCTCAGCAATGGCTCATCGATGTATTTTTTCAGCTCAGTATTGCCTTTCCCTTCTTTCAAATCAGCCAAAGATTGGTAATCCGCTTTTTCAGCAGTAAGCTTTAAGTCTTTTCCCTCTACAGAACCTTTAATCAGGTCCCATGCAGAAAGCACAGTCTTCAGCTGATGGCCTCCGGTTCTAATCCCTTCCAATGCTGCCTTTGACTTCTCTTGGGGTGTAAGCCGCATCTTCTGCAGCCTTGCAGTCACAGCATCGATTGTCCCGGCTGAGACATATGACGCGATGAAGTTCCTTTCAATGGCTTTTGCAAGGTCAATATCAATAGATTCAGTGTTTGCATCAGCAAAATCCACAAGATTCGCGAGAGCTGCGGCTCCCCAATTCTCTTTTGAGGTAAGTGAGTAAGCTGTCTTGAGGTCATCTGCTACGCTTCTCCTTCCTTCGCTAAATCTTTTCCTCAGGCTTTCATATCTTGCGCTCTCGCCTCTCAATATCATCCTGGACAAGTCAAAGTCCAGGTGCCTGTTCCATAGCTCTTCTTGCCCGGTCTTGACTGCAAAGGCATTTGCCTGCTCTATCCCTCTGCTCTCATCATATAATGAGTTCAGGACTCTCTTGGCAGCCTCATCCCTTGATAATACGCCATTTCTTGCATTCACTGGAACATATTGCCACTCTGCCTCAAGAGTCTGCCTTAGGAACCCATCCTGGCCTAGGGCATTGACCCTGTTCCAGTGCCATCCTGCTGCTTTTGAGTATACTTGGTCAAAAGAGATACCTTCTTTTCTTGCGAATGCCTCGATTGCAGCCTTGTTTTCCCTTAGCCCGGCAAGGAATTCTGCCTGTTCATGATAGTCACCTTTATTCTCAAAAAAGCCCTGGATGTAGAGCTCTAGCTGGGCAACATTCTTGAACCCAGGGATCGCAGCGTCATTGCCTTGCAATTTAGTGGAGATTATCACGAGTGCCTGTTGCGGGGTCGTATTCCAGGTGATGGATTTTGTCGGAAGCAGATTGTCCAGGTCCTTCTGGGCAGCCTGCCCTGCTTTGATTGCACCTATTGCAGCATTAGCTATGCTTTCTGGCTGCGCGATATACGCATCTTTCCTTTCTATCTGACTGCCTGTAAAATTGCTCAGGATGCCAAGAGAGTATAGCTGCTCTCCGAACCTTCCAAGCCAAGTCTGCCAAGAAATAGTCTTTTCCTGCTCGCTTCTAAG
>JAAXVZ010000166.1 GCA_013335235.1 Nanobdellota archaeon
TACATAAAGAAGGAAGATGTAAAGATAAGTATAACAGGCCTGAACCCAAAGGATTATGGCAATGAGGAGTCTTTTTTCATAAAAGACGGGATACAGGAAGATATACTTGCAACATATAAGGACTATGAAGGGAATGTCATCAAAGCTACAGATATCATTGTTTCTTTCCCAGGATTATCCTTTAAGTCTAAACTAAGCGGAAACCAACCTTTTCCTGTGCAGGCGGACGTCTGCTATAAGTATAAGACAGAAGCAGTTTCTACTGGGTGCATAAGAAAAGACCCGCAGTTGACAAATACAAAAGCGGTCTGCGTTGTCAACGAAGAGAAAAAGGTATTTAATTCTGGCGCGCCAGTTCAGGTTACAAGCTTCCTCGAACAACCATCAGGAACAGACAAGATCAGGTATTTAATAACAATTAAGCATGTCGGATCCGGCGACGTATATTCCCCTGCCACCAAATGTGCTGACAAGACCGTGAAAAACAGGGTCCATGTGAAAATTGAGTCCAGTGTGACAGACCTTGAATGTGTCGGTTTCATCGGCGCAGCCGGAAAAGAAGGAGATGTCATACTCAGGGATGGGGAATATACCTTCAGGTGCTCTCAACAGAAATCAAGCGAGCTTGACTTCGAAGACAGGATAGTTATGACAATGACCTATGATTATCTGGAGTCTGTGTCAACAAGTGTCCTTGTGAAGAAAAGCAGCTAGATAAGTTTTGATATTTTTTCTTTTAATTCCTTTTCCCTTGAAAAATACTTTAGCTTCTCGTCTTTTAGTTCAGACATATATCTTGTAAGATCTTTTGTCAGGGAATCTATCTTGGCCTTTGATTCTACTTCAGATTCAAGATGCTGTTTTGCCACAAGTTTCAATTTAGACTCGAATTCCTGTTCTACAACTCGCTGCCTCGCTTTCAGGATATCCTCGTTTGCTATGCTTTTCTTTTCAAGGAATAGTATCTTCTCCTGAAGCGCCTTCACCTGCAACTGGGCTTTTTCTATCTCCTGTATCTTGGTGCTCAATTCTGTGAACAGCTCTTTGCCTTTTGACTGCAGGAGCGCATTCCTGTTCTTCTCCAATTCCAGTTTCCTTAAGAGATCAAGCCGTGCCTCTTCTGTCTCTTTTAGGAGGCCTCGGTGCCTGCTGGATAGCTCTATCTGGCCTAGTTTTGCCGCAAGCTCTACTGCCTTCCTGCGTTTTTCATAGTCTGCCTTGAGAAGGTCGTGGTTCTCAATCAAGGTCTGCTTCAGCCGTTTATTTTCTTCATCTATGTTCTTTGAGAGGTAAATCAGCTCTTGATATTTATTGACTACAAGCTGGCTCTTCTTCCGCTCATCTACCAGTTTCACAGTGAGCTTCGCGACAAGGTCCTTATAGTTCTTCAGGAGGTCTTCTTTCCTTCCTGCCTCTATCTGCTCTTGTGCGCGCTTAGTGTCAGTAACTTCATTGAGTTTCCTTTTATACTCCTGCTTGAGTATTGCCTGATTCTCAAGTATATTTCTCCTGAGCTTGTCGTTCTCAAGCTCTATCCTCTTGAAGGCTTCAATATTTGTGAACAGCCTTTTCAGTAGGTCTTCTGTCTGATAGAGCTTAACATTGATATTAGATTCCTGATTCTCAACTACGGTCTCTACTTCATTTATGTCCGGAAGCTGTGGCATGACCTACCTCTTTTGAGAGATAGCAAATGCCTGCTATTAGGGCTTCTATCTGGATGAACTCATCGCTGCCCTCAACCAGCCGAAATTCTATCTCTCCACAGAGCTTTATCATCTCCAGTTTTTTAAGGTTTTCTATGTTTAGCTTCCATATCTCTGGCTGCACCTGTTTTAGGAAGTCCAATCCCGAGAGCCCATTGTCTAGCATCATGCTCAGGGTTTTCTTCCTGGCCTCTACAAAATTGCCTGTTGCAGCGATAGTGAGTATATCCTGGACCTCTGCAGGCCTGGCCTGGGAAGCAAGAGAATATACTGTCTTCTCTGTTATATCAGACTCTACTGCAGCTGAGCTCTGGAGGATGTTCTCAAGTTTCCTGCAATCGCCTCCGCTGACAACGAATAAGGCCTCTTTTGCCTTCTCTGAAACATTTATGCTTTCTGCGGCGCAGATTATGTCGATTATCTTGAACACTTCCTCTTTTTTGAGAGGTTTGAACTTGAAGACAACGCACCTGCTCTGGATAGGGTCTATTATCTTAGATGAAAAATTGCAGGACAAGACAAACCTGCATGTCTTTGTATAATTCTCCATTGTCCTCCTGAGGGCCTGCTGCGCCTCTCTTGTCAGGGCATCGCACTCATCCAGAAAGATTATCTTGAAAGGGACCTCTCCTATGGCCTTTGTCCTGGCAAAGTCCTTTACCTTGACCCTGACAATATCTATGCCTCTCTCATCAGATGCATTCAGTTCAAGAAAATTATCTCTCCAAGTCTCCTTGAAAAGCTCATGCGCTATGACTAAGGATAATGTAGATTTACCGACGCCTGCTGGGCCGGCGAAAAGAAGATGGGGCATGTTCTTCTGCTCGACAAACGCCTTTACACGCTTGACTATCTCTTCTTGACCTCTTATATCTTTGAAATGTTTTGGTCTGTATTTCTCTGTCCATATGGTATAGGTAGCCTCATCCATACCATAGTAGAAAGACCATTAATTTAAAAAAGTAGGCATTAAAATCAGGAAAAAAGATGGGAAAAATTATATTATTAAGGTTATACTATATCCTCTTCAGCAATCACCATGAAATCACCCATGGCGACAACAGACGAGAATGGTATCAGAAGCCTTCCCTGCTTGTCTTTCTCAAGCTCTAGCTTCTCTGTGTAAGGTGTAGGGTTATTGACGACCATATGTATCAGCTCGCCTGATTTTGTCTCGAATATCAGGTCACCGACCTCTCCGAACCTTTTTCCGTTCTTGGATATGATTGTCTTTCCGAGAAGTTGTTTTGAGAACTTCTTTGTTTCATCTTCAACGATTTTTTCTTTCTTTTCAGCCATGATTATCCCTCGCTATTCCAATATATTGAAGATTATTAAAGATTTCTGTTTTATAGTCTCCCGTCTGCAGTATAATGCTTGAACATCAAAGCTGCACCTAGCATCAATCCGAGACCGATCGCCAAAAGGGGGTTTATGAAATATATCAATACAGAGCTTACTGCGACAAACCCGACAGTGAATGTCCAGAAATAAAGGTGCGGGTAAAATAAGTAAAGCCCTACATTCCCTGGAAGAGGAAGCAGAGAATATGCTGCAAACATGATATTCATGACTATCAGCTGATTTACGTAGGGGTTTGTCTTGAAAAATGCAAGGACTGCTGCAAGTAGGATATTGAATAACGGACCCATAAACCCTGCTTTTGCCCATTCCCAATCATTTGTATAATACCTGAACTCTCCTAATCTTGATGCTGCAAGATGTCTTAGGATCATTCCTCCAGGAACAAAGAATATCAGCAAGCCTCTTGACGCAAAAGTCACGACAAGAGCAATCATCAGGCCTATCATGCCAGACTCATACACAGGATCATATCCATAATGGACTGCGACTATTCTCTGGCCAATCTGGTTGAAGAATAAACAGATCATTGAAAAGACAAGGCCTAATGCAAAGTTGGTTATTCCCTCAACCGCATTGAATGTCGCGCCACCCCACTTGTCAAATGACCAGACAAACGCGATTATACCTGAAGTTGTCATGATAGCTTTCAGCTCTTCTTTTGAGAGCTTAAACCCGAACCTGAACAGATTATAGAAAAATGACCTGTACTCTTCTGCGTAAGATCCCATAATCTCTGTTCTGTTCTGAGACTATTTAAAGTTTGCTACTGGATCCATCCTTAAAAGGTGTGCATGGATGCCTTCTATGTGGCCTGCGCCAACTACTGCAAGGATTTTCAGGTTAGGGTTATCTCGCGAAAGGGTTACAAGGCCTTTTGCAATATGCCTGTTCCTATCCTCTATCAGAACTTTATAGAGACCTGGATACCGT
>JAAXVZ010000167.1 GCA_013335235.1 Nanobdellota archaeon
TTTCCCCATATTCCCTTCCTATGCAGCCTCTTTTTTCAAGAGATCAAAACTGGTCATAACATGGCACGAGGTCTGGGATGAATATTGGGAGACGCAAGGCTTTGCAAGATTCCCTGGCTGGACAATAGAGCGGATGTGCGCAAGGCTCTCCTCAAGGAACATAGCAGTGTCGGATATGACTGCATCCCGTCTTGCGAGGATAGGCGGCAAGGGAATACATATAATCCCGAACTGGGTCGACCTTGAGACAATAGACAAGGCAAAGCCGGCCAAACGCCGCTATGATATAATATCCACAGGAAGGCATCTCAAGTCAAAGAATTTCGACAGGCTGCTTACAGTATCAGCTCTATTGAAGAAAACAAAAAAAGATTTTTCAGCGCTCATCCTTGGAGAGGGACCAGGAACATACGAACTGCTCAGGCTGAGGAGGAAGCTTGGCCTTGAGGATTGTGTCGATATCCTAAGCTTCTGCCCTGAAAAAGAAGGGCTCTATAGCTACATGAAAGCCTCATCTGTGTTTGTCCTGCTCTCTGGCCTTGAAGGGTTTTCCCTATCTGCGATGGAAGCTATGGCATGCTCTCTTCCGATCCTCACAACAAATGGCGAGCGGAACGCCCTGAAGGAACTAGTGAAGGGAAATGGGTTTGTATGCCGGGAAAGCGAAGTGGAGATAGCGTCAAGGCTATCGCAGCTCCTGTCTGATAGCAAGATGAGAGAGAAGATGGGGAAGGCCAGCAGGAAGATAGCAGAGGCGCACAATCCAGAGAATGCAATGAGAAAGATATTAAAGGTATACAGCTCATAATATTGGCATGAACCTCTCTGTGATAGTCCCGGCCTATAACAGCAGGTCATTATCAAGGTCAGTTGAGTCGATATTCGTCTCTCTCGGCAATGCCAGGCTATCTTCTGAGATACTTGTCTGTGATGACTGCTCCAGCGATGATACTATGCAGGAGCTAAGGAAAAAATACCCGACCGTGAAGGTATTCAGCCTTAGTTCAAGGAAAGGAGCAGCAGCGGCAAGGAACCTTGGCATCTCAAATTCCGGCGCAGACATACTATTTTTCATGGACAGCGACATACTGCTCAACAACCATACAATAAAGACAATGGCAGAGGCACTGAAGAGCGCAGATATCGTCTTCCCGAAGATAACAATGGAATCAGGCAGATTGTTTTATCCAGTGCTAAAACAAGAGGAGAGCTATCCTATTGTCAGCGCCTGTTTCATGATGAAAAAATCATCTCTCTCCAAGATGGACGAGGGGTTTGACGAGCATTACGGGACATATCTTGAGGATTGCGATTTCTTCATGCGCGCAAAGCTTACAGGCTTGTCAGCTAGCTATTGCAAAGAGGCGCATGTAGTCCATGTCGATAAAGGAGAGCGGGATTTCAGCGAGAGATATTTCCTTGAACTCAAGAATACCCTATACGGACACGCAAAGCTTGGCAAGCTGCCATTAAGGACCGGGCTTTACAATCCATTCAGTCTCAGGGTCTATATCAAGGAAGTCTTGTACGGCCTGATGAATTACGCCTGGTTCAATTGGGAGAAGGCAGACAGGGACCAGGTAAGGCTGAAGGGAAACAGGATATTCAAAGGTACAGGACTCTCAGCGATCCCGATTATCCTGAGATCCATAAGGTCACATTCCAAGGATATCAAGAAGACCAGGAAAAAGGCTGAAGAGATAAGAAAGTTCTACGGAAAAAGTTAGTGTTCAATGAATTCCTTATGCCAGAGCAGGAACGAGTTGACAGTCCAAAGCTGCCTGCTGTAATATAGGCTCATCAGCTTGTTCCTTGAAAGGAAGAGCGAGGATGCGAACTTATTTTTCATAAGCTTCCCTATGTAATCCTTATCAAAATACCTGGCAACGACATCTTTCTCTTCATCTATCACAGACTCTGCGTATTCAGAGAGGCCGCGCTCCATCCAGTTGTCTGTCGGAACTAAGAAACGTTGTTTTTTCCTGTTCACGATGCTTTCAGGCAATAGGCCCTTTGATGATGCCCTGAGGATGATCTTGCTCCTGTTTCCATCTACCTTAAACTTTGAAGGCATCTGGAATGCCAGTTCCGCTATCCTGTGGTCGCAGAAAGGGACGCGGCCTTCAATAGAGTTGGCCATTGTCAGCCTGTCGAACTTTGTCAGCATGTTGTCAGGAAGATATGTCTTTGAGTCATGCAACAGCATGCTTCGCGTCATATCCTTCTTGTCTTCAAACTCTAGGTTTGGCGTGTCAGCCTTGATCTTTGTTGCAGCATGGAGTTCATCCCTTCCAAATACACTGACCAGCTCCTGATACTTCTCGCTAGAGTTCTTAGAGTCAGAGAACGAGCGCAGCTTCAGGAAAAAAGGATCATCAGGGAACATGCTTGAGAGGATATGCGAAGAGAGCTTCATAGGATGCTTTATAGGGCCTGAAAGGAAGCCCATCATAGAGTATTGCTCATATCCTCCAAGAAGCTCATCAGCGCCATCTCCGTTCATAAGAACTGTTGCATGGCGAGATACATTTTTTGCAAGCACATAGTTAGGTATGGCAGTAGGATCAGCCAGAGGCTCGTCCAGATAATAAGTTATCTTCGGCAATAGCTTCAGCGATTCAGGACCGATAGTATACTCATGGTGCTCTGTCCCAAAGGTCTCAGATACTAGCTTTGCGTGAGAGAATTCATTCTCAGAACCTCCGTCAAACCCTAGTGTAAATGTGCGGACCTTGTCACTATGGCGGCTCATGTAAGCGACAATAGTGCTGGAATCGATTCCGCCAGACAGAAGAGAGCCTACCTTCACATCAGCCACCATCCTTCTCTTCACAGAGTCTTCGATCAAGCCTGAGAATCTTTTTACGCAGGAAAGAAAGTCCATCTCCTTCTCAGCTGGAAAGTCCCAGTATCCCTGGATATTGAGCTTTCCGTTCTTGAATGACATAGAGTGGCCGGGCAGCAGTTTTTTGATGCCTTTGATCATTGTCTCTTCCCTGCTGCTATATCTCATTGTCAAGAACCAGGCAAGAGAGGCTTCATCGATCTCTTTTTTCTCGATGAATGGAAGGAGGGCCTTCATCTCAGATGCAAAGGCGAACATTTTTTTTGTATGGATATAATAAAGCGGCTTCTCGCCAAGCCTGTCCCTTGCGAGGAAGAGCTCCTTTTTCTTTATGTCATATAGAGCAAAAGCGAACATGCCGTTCAGCTTTGATAAGACTAGCTTGCCCCATTCCTCATAGCCATGAACCAATACCTCTGTATCGCTCTCTGTTGCAAACCTGTGGCCTTTCTTTTCAAGCTGCTCTTTTAGTTCAGCATAATTGTATATCTCTCCATTGAAGAATACAAGGATGGTGCCGTCCTCGCTGTAGATAGGCTGGTTCCCACCTGCAAGGTCTATTATCGAGAGCCTAGTATAGCCAAGGGTCATATCCTCGTCAACGTAGACTGAACTGTGGTCCGGGCCCCTGTGCTTCAGGGTCTTCGCCATCTGGCTGCCAAGAGCCTTGTCAGGAAAGGTGAAACCGAAGATGCCGCACATGGAAAAGAGGTATATTGGGGATTATTTAATGATGTTTATTCAAGGGCTTAGTAGGAAGTAAGCGCCTATACTTGATTCGCAAAAGATTAGTTTAACTATACCTATTTCACTTACGCTTCGTTCATAGTATGCAAACGAAGTATCTTTTTTCTTTTGCGTTTCCCTTAATATTTCAGGTAACTTATTCTCTCAATATAGTGACGAGGTCTTTCCATTAAGAAGAAATATAATCTATTGTAAAGTGATAACTTATAGGAATATTTAAATATTGTTAACTTTATTGTCTCTAAATGGAAGTAAAAAGGTGTAGAACATGGTAATTCAGTTTAAAAATATTAAATTATTCTTGAATCTAGACGATTATGTAATGACTTCTGAAAGGTTGCCTGATGGTGAGGTAAGGTTCCTTCCAGGTACCCAAGATAATGACCTTTATTTTGCTTTGAATCAGATAGCTGACACGTCCTCGGTGCTTGGTAAGGAAGTTGGGAAGGTTATA
>JAAXVZ010000168.1 GCA_013335235.1 Nanobdellota archaeon
GTGAGCTGAGCGAGGGGCTAGTCAAGAGGATTGAAAGAGATATCCTGCTTTTTACACAGGTTGCTCCTCAGGAGAAGCTTGCGGAATTGAGTGCATACTCAGGGATGGTGCAAACGCCTATTGCAGAAGCGCATGTCCTGCTAACTACAGATAAGCCGACACAATATCTCGGTCATGTTGGGATGATGGCAGATATGCAGGGCACTTTCATCCTGGCGCTTAGGACCAGTACGAAATTTGATGCAGGTCAGGTGCTGGGCAGTTATGCCGCTTCCTTGTCTGAATCATAGGGTTTTTAATTAACCAATCTCTCTTCTTAATCTTATCAAGAAAAAACTATATAAAGCACAAAGCCAACAGATTATCTATGAAGAGATGGAAACTCCTAAGGATAGCCGGATATGCTCTCTCGGCTACAGGGCTAGCTGCTATGCTCGTCTCCCCGTTTATAGGGATATTGCTTTCAATTCTTGCTGTCTTGCTGCAGGTAATCGACAGAGTGCATATCACAAGAGCCATACTTATCCTAGGGATAGCTGGCATCTTCCTCAGTTCTTTTCTGATACTTTCCAATAATAAAGGGAGTAAAGCTGTAGAGGATCTTCCTATGTCAAAGGTAGACCCTCCTGGTAATGTACCTGAGGACAACAGCGGATTCAGGCTGGATTGGGGGATGGTTGGTGTAATAATAGGCATGGCGACAACAGGGTTTGGATGGTATCAGGCAAGAAGGCAGAGGAAAGAGACTCTCAAGCTTATGGATTC
This sequence comes from Nanobdellota archaeon, assembly GCA_013335235.1. GTDB lineage: Archaea > Nanobdellota > Nanobdellia > Woesearchaeales > GW2011-AR15 > JAAXVZ01. Next base: position 766 of record JAAXVZ010000168.1, read on the forward strand.
TATTGACACCATATATAAATCGAACTCGGCCCAGAAAAGCAAATGCGCAGAGGATCTTGAAAAAGAGATAGCAGAGCTGAAAGCAGAGTTCGAGAAAGACAGGATAAATGAGGTCGACTTCAAGCTCCTCTTAGAAAAGACACAATACTATCTCGACAGCTTAAAAAAGAGACCTTGCAAAAATAGGCCTATCCCCTAGCTAGTCTTGTTTTATATTCGTAAGTGAGCTGGGATAATGAATATTCCAATCTCTTATCTATAAAAAATTTCTGCGCAGTCCCGGCAACAGGCGTGATCAGGCACCAGTTCGTAATGGTATTCTCGAACCAGCTCCTGGCATAGCTCTCTACATCTCCTAATGCGAATCTCTGGTAATACATGATTGTCAAGGGAATGGCTGTTGCAACGAGCGCTGCATATGTAGTCGGCTTTCGCATGAAATTGGCTGTTCCATCGCGCATGGCATGTCCGATACCCGCTTCTGCCTTATATGCGTTATAGATGTTCCCAAGCCACATGCTCCCTATGGAAAAAAGTGTATCAGATATTGAATATAAGACTGTAACCATTGGTCCGATGGCGTTTTTTCCATCGACATCGATTCCAGCTCTCCTTGCCATATAATCTATTGCAATCGGAACAAACATGCCGACAACCTTGCCTGCCATGTACCAGGTCGAGTCGCTGGGTCCTTCGTGATGATGATGGTGATGATGCTCAGCGCAATCTTCCTCCTCTGCATGATTATTATGATGTTTCCTCCATCGCTGGAACAAAAGGGCTGGTGTCGCGAGCTCTTCAGAATTGCCTGTCACCCACCTGACAGCCGCCTCAAGTTTCCAATTCCCGAACTTTACGAGATAATCTCCGCCAAAAGCAAGTGCTGCGCCAAGGCCCATGCCAGCGAATTCAAGGAGAGCGACCTGGGAAAAGCCGTCGATGTCAGCATCCTCTAGCTTGGCCTTGTACTGGTCAGCTATCTTTCTGTAGTCTTGCGCAAACTCCTCTAGTGTTCTCAAGGTGCTTTCAGGAAGAGTTTTTTCAGGATCGCTTATCCCGCTCTCGAGCTTTATCTCTAATCTGTCAGATTCTAGCCCTATTGGTGCCAGCAGTAGATTGACTCTCTCTGCAAGATCAAGTTCAAAATCCATTTGAGGTGAGATTGATTAGGTTATAGAAAAAGGTATAGTCTAGACAGCAGGTCTTATCCCCTTTATCTGTGGTCGCCATCCCTGCAATGCGAACTGGCTGTACCCACCGATCGGCGTGATCCCTTCCATGTCAGGGATGCCGTTCCATGTGACTATCACCATCCCTGCATTTTTTGTGAACATCCTTCCGAGCTTTGTATCGACTTCAAGTCCTGGGTTGTTTACAGAGACTGTCGAATTTCCGGCATAGCTGGCGACATACCATCCGTTATATCCGGCTACATGCTTGTTTATCATGTGATAGTTGCCGTGCTGCTTCAAGAGAGCGAGCCCTGAGACGTCCATGAACGGCACTGGCAACCTGAGACCTGTCGCGTGAGTGTGGCCTGTCATTATTATGGCAGGGAATTGTGAATGGAAATACCTGTTTTTAGACCCTATCCTGTGGAACTCTGACAGGAAATACTGGGCCATATCATAGTTATGGGTAACTATTGCGACAGGGCCTTCCTCTTTATATGCGATTTCTAAGGCTGCTAGCTGATCAGCAAGCGCTGCTGCATAACCAGGATATAATGTTGATTCTTTTTTCCAGACCTGGACTGCTTGCGCTATCAGTTCCTTGAATTCAGCCATCTTCGGCGGCAGGGAGTCGACATATCCTGTCAGCCTCTCTATCCCCTCCTCCCTAAATCTATATGCTTCGATATCCTTGAAGAAGACAAACCTGTAATTGGTGCTAGAGGGTGAAGAGGTTATTGTGTGGACCTGGTTTGACAATACAGGCATTCCCGCTTCGCTTAAGAATGCGGCGACCTTACCAGCATTCTCTGAAGAGAATCGCCCAGGGTCACCGTAGAAATCATGGTTCCCGAATACAGAGAACGCTGCTGTGGCAGTCGCGGAAAGCCTCCTGAGCGCTTTCAGATTCTCCTGGCTCTCGAAAAACCCGTAGTCGAATGTGTCTCCTCCATTCACCAGGAGATCAATGGTTGCGCCTCTCCCTAGATAGCCCTCTAAATGTTCTGCGAGAAGATTCAGGTCCCTTGCTCCATCAGCACCTTGTTTCAAATGGATATCAGATATGAAAGCGATATTCAGGCCATGCCAGCCTTGCCTTGTGTCTTGGCGAAGCGTGTAATATGTGCCTATGTTCCCGTCAAAGATATGGACCTGGTAGACGTCAAGGTCATTCCTCAGCCTGATGACGTCTCCCTGCAGGACGCAGAAGCCGTATGGCAATACCTCGTTATATCCGGGAGTGCCATGAAGGTCCCAGGGGTATGCGAAGTGCCTGGCCTGTTCGTCAAACCGTGTAAGCTCTGGAAACATGATGCTGGAAAGAAGCTTGAGGTTAGCAGATAAGCCCATCCTCCAGCAGACTTAGGGATTATATTTAAAGGTATACAGGGAACAGCAAGGAGGAAAACAAACCCTCTTAGACTAATTATTACTTTAAAAACTAACTTCATTAAGACTACTTAATAGTGGTAAAAATAGAAAAATATATAAACTGAAAAGTATAGTACATTACTATGATATACGGATTAGCGGATTTAATTGCGCATTATGAGGTTAATCAGACTGATATGAGAGGCATCTCCCCAGGGGAAGAGGTGGATGCTATTAGAGTTGGAATTCTTGTTGAGCCTGAAAAATTTGAGGGTTATGTTAATTCTTTACGAACCTGGTATTCAAGGATAAGCCCGGAAATACCTGAACATGAAAGAGAAGCTATTGTTCTAGAAAATGTTGCTTGGTTATGTGCATCGGCAGATATTGGCGATCAAGCTACTCAAACATATTTACTTTATTCACAAGGCCAAGCGCCAGCGCGCTATTCGCATCGAGCACATCATTCGTGTACGCCAACTCCAATGCTTTGCCCAGGCCAATGATGCGCGGCAAGAAAAACGACGCCTTCCTGCGCATGAGCGAGGAGGACCTCTGTAACGCGGTTCCGGACAGCGAGGAACTGTATCGTTTTCCGGCCACGCTGCGGGCCGGCGCCACTTGGCAGGGGCTGGAGATCACCTCCGTGGCGCGTCCGTCCTGCACCTACGACACCCTGCCGTGCCTGACGCTGCTGCCGGCGCTGGCGAGGTTCGAGGCGCAGGCGACCCGGCGCA
>JAAXVZ010000169.1 GCA_013335235.1 Nanobdellota archaeon
CTTCCGATCTCGATGTGATCGTGCTCGACTGGAAGTCCTGGCCCAACGGTGCCGGCTGGGGCCAGAAGACCCTGGACCCGGTCCGGTTCCCCGACCCGGACGGATTGATCGCCCAAGTGCACGCCCTGGGGGCGCGGTTCATGATTTCGATCTGGCCGCTCATGACAGGGGATTGCCCTGACCAGCGCGAGCTGCGGGAGCGCGGGTTGCTGCTTGGGAACCAATCCACCTACAACTGGCTATCAACAAAGGAGGTGACCCTTTTTGGGGTAGAATCTATGCAGCCTATAGATTTTCTCTCTCTCCAATCACTTGGGCGCGATATCAATAATGCGACTCAGGATGATGATTTCTATGAGGCAGATGCAAACCTTTCATTGTCTATGTTTGCAGATTCTATAAACCGGACATTCTTTCCTGGCCCGAGGAGGGACTTGATAATATATGGCAGGACTGTCAAATCAATACCCATGTATAATTCGACTAACTCAAGCAATTTTGAGACAGGCATACTGTGGGACACATCAGATGGCGGGACAGAATATGACGGATCGCAGGATATAATCTTCTTGACTGTGAAGAACCAGACAAAGGCAGGGAAATTCGGCAGCTATGATTACGAGATGAGAGTCCCGGCCAGCCTGAAGAGCAGGAATGGAGGAGGGAGCATCTCATTCTATCTTGAGATAACCTGATCCTTTCAGCCAAAGAAAACTATTTAAATCACCCTCGCCTATTTGTTGATGGGAAAATGGGATTGGGCAATCTATACTTCGATGTTTCTTTCTTGAATCCTTTCAAGAAGAGGGCAGGAAATGGAAATCCGACTAAAGTCTCCTATAAGCTGCCTGCGCAATCTGTCAGCCCTGAGAAAAAAGAGCTGCCTGAAGTCTCCAAGAGGCTTCTTGACCCAAGCCTTCTTGATAAGAAAGTCGCTGTCGAGCCGCAGAAAATCGTCTCTCTTGCACCTCCTCCTGAGATGAAGGCCGAACCTAAGATTGTTGAGATGAAGGCGGAGAGACATCGGCAGCATCAGGCTGAGCCTGACGAATCTGCCAAGTCCTTTTTTTCAAACCTCTCAAGGCATCTGGTAAAGGAGGAGAACTACCTGCATACGCATCTTCCCCGTCAGGTGCTTGAGAAGAATCTTTTTGCAGAGATGCAGACATTCTGGAATGGCAAGAAAGAGGGAATGGACCGTGTCCTCTATAACAAGGCTATCAAGACAGATCTTATGGATAAAATAGAGGAGCTACAGGCACTTGAGCTCGAATGGCAGAAACTCCAGCTTGAGCATGAGAGGCTGAAGGACCAGTTGGCTTCTAAAGAGATTCTTATAGACAATCACATCAAGCAGATGAAGAAGACTTTCAAGAAGATGCATCTTTCCTCTGATATAAACCCAGAGTATCAATTCATACTTTCAAATGGTGTCAAGATAAAGAACCTGTATGAGCTCCACGATAATCTCAAAGACATGGACCCTCAGGTTTTCAGCCATCATGTCAATCCCCATAAGAACGACTTTGCGACCTGGGTGCATGATGTCATGGGTTTATCTGAGCTTGCAGAGAACATGAAAAAGGCTGAAAGCAGGGAAGAGCTAGGCAGGGTTGTGGAAGAGTGGGCTTTCAAGAGTTGACTGTATATGCCTGTGTCGGTGCCTAAAAATTAGGACTTAATTTGAATAATTTATCTTTTCTCGTCTATTTTTGGATGGATCAAGATATTCTTCTAGACTAATTTTCAAAATAAGTTCACTCAAATCTATAATTAATAGTGTTTCAATCACAACATTTATATATATGTTAGTATACTAAATTGTATACTAATACATAAAATAACATTTTATGTATGTCAGCATACGTTATGCTGAAACAAGCACAATAAAACATATACTGGTAGGTATATGTTATCAAGCAAGTACGATCAAGCAAGCAAGGTGATTAGATGGCAGACTGGGTAAAACTAGTATATAACGAAACTCCAAACAAATCCAACGTCAAACAAGGATACCTCTTTGAAGAAGGTGAATTCTATCGGATAGTCGGCTCTGAGTCTGAGAGCCTTGTTCGCAAGCATAATGTTGTCTCTATATCTAAAAAAAACGCCAAGGTGAAAGGTTATGTACAGTAAATTAATGTCAAGACTACTGGCTTTGCTCGTGATCCTATTCTCGAGCATGCTGTTTGTTGCAAATGCAGTGGAAGTCCCGATGGGAGCACAGGAAGTTACAGAAGGTGCAGAAAGCACAATCAATGCAAGCAATTATGCTGCTCAGTCTATAGAGGCATATGCAGGCAACATTTCTCAGCTTACATTAAGAGGTACTGGTCAGACAAAACACTGGCAGGGCTATTATGGCGAGGTCACAGGTACATTGACACTTGACGATGCTGCAAACTGGACCTTATATGACTGGCCAGTCCAAGAGCCGACAGGAGAGATATATGCGACAGTAAACACGACACCTGACTGGATCAATGTCCAGTGCTTTGATTTTGCGACGATGCAGGCACCCTGGGAAGCATTCTATAACATGACTCCCCTGGACTCAGACGGCATAAACGAGACATTCAATATGACTACACACCCTCAGGTTGTAGTCGGAGAATATACAATCTTACCAAACACATGTCCCTCTACATTCACACACGTGAATGACCAGTTCCAGACAGAGGACTTTGTCCAGCTGCTCTTATCAGACAGCGCAGACAGGCTGATCTTCACGACAATAATAGAGAACAAGGACCTTGGCAATGGGACAGACCCTGTAGGCTACAATAATGTTGCGCACGACTTCCAGCTGCTTGTTGCAGAGGATGGTACAAGCTCTCCTGGCGGAGTCAGGAACACAGCGACTACAACATATTACTTTTACCTAGACATACAGTAAGCGATTAGAGGCAATAAGGCACAAAAAGAAGGAGGTGAAAAGGATGAAACAAACAGCAAGGAATATGAAAAGATTCTTTGTACTTGCAGTAATCCTTTCATCTCTTTTCTTCTTTGTGAGGCTGGCCAGCTCTGAACCAGAAGGAGCAACAGTTGCCTATGTCTCAAACACCACAAAGAACGCATCAACACCAGATTCCAGGACAGATGCAAAAGGGACGATCACCACAATCAACCTGAACACGCTCCAGCAGGATATAAAATGGAAAGCCTATGTAGGGAATGTCTCAGGTACCCTTGTCTTGCGAGACTCAGAAGACTATAGTATCTACGAATGGGCTGCCGGCGGATCACCAAGCGGTGAAGTCTACCTGGCAAGGAACAGCTCGATTGACTGGACCAATATAAGGTGCGCAAACCAGTCAGTAATCTCTATAGAAGAAACCACTCTTGGGTTTGTCTCAACCGCACAGGACAATATCAACAATACTTTCGCTTATAACAATCATACTTCATTTGATGTAGGGACAGTGACAATAGCAGAGTCAAGCTGCAAGAATACAGCTACCTGGATGAATGACACAGCCCAGACAGTCAATCTTAATGCATTGTTCCAGGAAGTCCTCCTAATGGACACTTCAGACCATGTTGTATATGCATCTATCATAAACCAGGACACGGCAAGCTATAAGAATGACTCACTCACAAAGTACGATTTCCAGGCGATTGTCCCAGACTTTGTCTCAGCGACAATTGCGACATATTACTTTTATGTAGAGATCACAGGTTAGAAAATGAAACAGATAATCCACGCGATGAAAAAGAAGGCAGGTCACCTGGCTTCAATAGCTTTGCTTGCACTCTTCATAATGTTCGGCCTTTGGATCTCACTTATAATAGAGCCTGTTGCAAAGGGACAGACCTACAACACAACCGCTCTTGTCAACACTACACTAAATATAACCAATTCAGCGCCAATGGTGTCGAGTGTGCTGCTGCCTACACCCATAAACCTTGTCGCCTATTCAAATACGACTGTACAGTGCAACGCGAGCGTATTTGACTATGACAACCAGACCCTTGGGGTCAATGCGACCTTCTATATAGAAGGATTAGTGGACACAAGCAGCCCAG
>JAAXVZ010000003.1:0-13215 GCA_013335235.1 Nanobdellota archaeon
CCGCCGAAAACGAGGGCGCAGGCGAGGCCGATAACCAGACCGCGCAGGACCGGTAGCTCGGGCAGTTTCAGCCCACGCGGCGAGGACGGGTGACGGGTCAGGTTGCCTTTCTGATATTCTTTACGGGCTGACCCCACCATGATCCAGGAGGTCAGGAAGGCACTCGCTGGCAGGAAGATATCGAAGCTAAAAAATAAAAAAGTACTCCTCTTCGATTTAGGGGTGACAATATGTGATATCCCTATAGAGCCAAGATGGAAAGAGATAAACCATGCAGGGATAATGAGTGTTTTCCTTAAGCTAGGGCTTGACGAGAAACTCAGCAAGAAGAGGCTAGGCGAGCTGGCCTATGGCTTTGTTGCAAGCAAAGAGAGGCTGAGGAAGCTTGCAAAAGAGAATTATGCAGAATATGAAATAAAGCAGCAGATAAAGGTATTTCTCGATGAGGCAGGCATTAAGATCAGGCTTAGCAGGAAATTGCTTTATGAGCTGGAGATGCTATACGTCTGGCCAGAGCTAGAGATCTCGGAATTGTTTGATGGTGCGGCACATGTCCTGAAAAAGCTAAAAAAAACTCACCAGATGTATATACTGAGCAACAATGTCTCTTCTGTGCTTGTCAGGGAGATACTAAAAAAACACAGGATCGGCGGATATTTTAATGGGGTATTTGTTTCAGCAGATCTTGGCATGAGAAAACCTGATGTGAGGTTCCTTGAGAATACACTAAAGACTATTTCAGCATCACCGGAAGATTGCATAATAATAGGAGACAGGCTGAATCAGGATATTATTATGGCAAACCGGATGAATATAAGCTCGGTTTTCGTATCTATAAAAGAGCATGTCGACAACACCTCAGCTGGCAAGATAACTTATGATACTAAAATCAGCTCGCTGCACGATCTGGCAAGAATCCTTTAGGTTTAGCTCTCTATAATTGCCTTGAGGATACTATCTTTCAGGCTGCAGAAGCCATGCTCTTTAAGCGCCAAATATGTCTTCTTCAGGCTAGTCAATTCTTTTTGCCTTTTCCAGAGAGATAGAAGGACGCTCAGCGACGCGATGTTATAAGCACCGAGAACGTTCATCTTTTTGATAGATCTGTGCTTTGAAGCAAGCCAGGCACTATCAAGTGCTCTAGCATTGACATATGCTGCAGCTGCCTGGCCAAAACAGATATCCAGCTCTTTCTGTGTCATCTCCTCTCTCATTCTCAGATATTTTTCAGGTTGGATGATCCACTCAGCAAATCCCTTCTCTATGGCCCACTCTGCGTTTTCTATTTCATGGCTACCGATATGATAAAGAAGAGAGAGCACAGTCCCTACACTAGTGACATCTCCTGGTTTAACTACGTTAATCAGGCACTTTGCCTTGGCCTTGTCCATCAGCTCAACTGCGGCATATTGGTCCTTATCATAGAGTATCCTAAGCCCTGAGGAAAAGCGCATTATTCCATTTTCATACCCTATCTTGCTGAATGAACTAGCTAAGGCGTATCCAGCTTCCTGTTCAGTTATAAGGCCTAGCGATAATCCTTGATTTACCAGCTTCCTGAAAAACACATTATTATTCCCTGCAGCAAATAAAGGAGATATTCTCTTGTAATCTATATGTCTCATGGATTCAAGGAAAATATCCTGCTGCGCGCCAGCGCCACCTATCTGGAACATGACTGAGGCTTTTGTTCCATTAAGAGAACCTTTGAGGTCCTTTTCGGATTGTTGGTCAATTGCCTCCGGGTGTACATATGCGCCTACAGCAATTATCTTTCTTCCATCTTTCGGGACAAGGTCTGGCAAGAGGTAACTTTCTTTTCCAGATAAGACCCGCTTTTTCATAGCATCGTCCACCATTATATGCCACTCCTCCATCTCTTCCTGTGGGATCATATGAAATGAATGGCAGAACATGTCCGGATTCACTCTGATGAATACAGAGTGTACCGGAAATATGGCTACCCTATCGCTTGGATGGGTACTTACTACAGAATCAAAAAGATGCTGCCTGTCTGGGGTTACGCATTTTCCTCCGCTTATCCTGTTTATGGTCCGCACAAATTGCTCTATTTTCTTTACAGGCGTAGGATCAGGATCATGTATCTTCTTATCCCACCAGATCTTGAATGGCTTTGATGAAGACATAGCCTTGTAAAGTGATTCGATCAGTGCTTTTACCATGTTTGTGACCGGGCTAAGGCTTCTTCTCTCGTCAACCAGGCACACCTCAAGATCAATGCTTTCTTCCCTAAGCATTGGGACCATATTAGAATAGGCGCTTTTTATTGCCATGGCTTTCATAATATGCCCGTTGCCCATAGACGTCGTAGTTATAGCAATCCTTATTTTATCCATCTTCTTACCAGATATGTGTGTAGTGCTCTTTAATATTGCTTTTGACTGTCTCCAGGTCCTCCTGTCTTGTGAGTCCGAAAGGGATCCTGATTTTGAAAGGCATGACCTTACAGATTAGTTTTTTTGAGGCTGCAATATCGCTGAGCAGGCTTGGCAGAAGGTATTCCTGGCGACCGTATCTCTTTATCATGAGGCTATGGTCAAGATATGGTATTTTAGACTCAATCTCCTTTATTTTCTTCGCTGCAACAAGGTCTACATAAAATATATTCATGCTGCTTCCGGACGTGCCATCTATAATTTTTCCGGAATCAAGGTCTTTTATAGAGCACCCGTCTTTTCCAAGCCTATCATATTGCGTACATGAAATCAGCCTGAATGCTTTATCCCAAGAGAGGACCGCCCGTGAGACACCCTTTGACTCATTGTCCCGGACACAGTCGCCTATCATATAACCTAAGGTTGCAAAATGGCCTTTTTTTGGCATGCTTATAAGGAGGGAAAAAGCTTCCTGGCCATAAATATCATCTCCGTTGCAGGAGATATAGTCTGCTCTTTTGCTGAAATCAATGCCTGCCAGCAAGGCATTCACTGTTCCACGTGGCCTATCCTCTCCAGGCAGTATTTCCTGCAGAGCATAGGATATAGAAAGCCGGCTATCCCAGGCGCACAATGCTCTTTTGAACTCAGGAATGGTATCTCTATTCACGACAATAGTAACCTCTTTTCCTTTGGCAGAATACCAATCGTATAATATATATTCTATAAGCCGTTCTCTGTCAGGGCCGACTTCTGCAAGGCTTTTTATAAGATATTGGCTTCCCTGCGTCTGGTATCTGGTTGCTTTCCCAGCAGCAAGTATTATCAGCCTTGGAATCTGGGCCATTTTTTATTATAATCCAAATAGGAGGAGGAGCCCATAACCGGCCAGGCACCCGGCAGTGATAAACGGCATTGCAGGATAGAATTTGTCTTTTTCCCCTTTCACGAGAAGGAGGAATAGGGCAATTCCGGCAAAAAGAGGAATCAAGAGCGAAAACAGATAAGATGAAAATGCAGTATGCCCTTTTTCAATAAGTCCTGTCATGACACTTCCGGCAAACAGCATGGGGAAAGCGATATCTCCGCCGCCAAGTATTGCTGTTTTTGCTTCCTTATCATCAAATCCATGGGGGATTTCCTTATTTACAACCTTTTTAGGCAAAGGCATCTCTGTCGTCTCTTTTTTTGTCTCTTTGTTTCGCGAGTACGGGATGAGAAGGCCGGCAAATATCCTCTCTTCCGCCTGTGCCTTTGCAAGTGTTATCATATGCTTCAGCTTCCAAACCGCAATAGCATCATATATGGAGATTATTATCAAGAGTAAGATGCCCCATCCGACAGTGAACATAGGAGACAGCATGATAGCTATGCCTCCGTACATGAAAATCTCGCAGAAATTATGGATATATATGTTCGGCCTGAGTATCTTCCACGCAGCAAGAAAGAAACCGATACCTAGAGCTACAGGCTCAGGAAGGAACACTGAAAAGGATATTGCAAGTGCGCCCCCTATGGCCAGGAAAAACCATATCTTCCATATCTTGAAAAGCCTGAACTTAATTAGTGCCAGGAGCAGGGCAGTCCCAATAAATATCATTGCTACGATATATGTCAGGGAATCGGCCCCTGAAAGGTCCGGCCTTCCAGTTATCGGTTCAGAATAAACCACAGTAATAGTCCCATTCTCTCCGGTTTTGACTTCGCTGATGCTTTCTTTCAACAGGAACAGTCCTACAATCTGGGCACAAAAGAAAAGCAGCATGAGAAAAGAGGTGACAGCAAAGTCGTGCTTCATTCTCTTTCAGATTTTTCCAGACTATTTAATAGTTGTTCTGTCCTTCAATGGAAAATTAGAACAAACTATTTAATCTCCATCACTATTGTAAAGTAGATATGTCATTGTTCCCGCCAGCAAAGCCAAAACCTGTGACTGTCCAGCTTGATAGGCTTGAATCATGGATAAGAGAGAACTCAGGATTGCCGCTCCAGGACAGCAGCAAGAGAATCAGGCAATGCCTGACTAAGATAGAGTCTGAGAGAAAACTTCTCTTAAAAGCCCTCCTTGATCAGACAGATTACCACATAATACAGAGGTTCCATGAACTGTCAGGCCGCCTAAAAGAGATGGATACATCTATTGATGGGCTGGCTAGAGATGTCCTCGTGCTTGAGTCAGCAGCCTCTGGCCTGAGATGCGGACAGAAAGAGATAGACGGGCCAGTCAGCACAGTCTCTGTCCAGCTGCTTGAGATTAAGAGAGTCCTTGAATCCGAGAACATCTCAGAGTACATTGATCTCCTGAAGGATGCCAAGGTGCTTCTTGACATGAATTCTAAGCTTTATTCAAACAAGGCAGAGTATGACAGGATCCAGTCAGAACTCTCTGAACTAGATGAGAAAAATGCAAATTATAGGAAAAGGACAGCGATACTGATTGCGAGAGGATTCAAATCTCTGGAGAATTATCTGAATATAAAGGAAGCCAATTCCAAAAAAAGAGAAGAGCTGAAATCCAGGCTGCAGGAACTGGCTGCTGAAAAGGGGATACAGAATACAGAGGACAGCACATCTTATCCAGGTGGCGAAGATGCGAAGATGCAGGTATTGGATGAGCTAGAGGCTTTGCGGGCAGAAGAGGAAATAGCCAAATCACAAATGATGAAAGATACGGCATACAGGGATTATCAAGAGATAGAGTATCAGCAGGAGCATCTTTCAAAAAAAATAAGCCTCCTGAATGCGAGGAGCGAGTCTTTAAATGAAGCAGATGAAATTAATTTCCAGGATAAAAAACAGGAATTGGAAGAAGAGCTTTCCTCATGGATTGGCAAAGAGGTAAAGATAATCTAATATTTATTGTATAATCCTTTCTTGAGATCTGACCTGATCTTCTCAGAATATCCTTTTAACCCGAACACCATATCGAACTTAGTGCCGTATTCTATAGCCATGGCCGCACGTATAAGGCCGATCGGTGCAAAATGCCTGTCTTTCCCCTGCGAACTGTTTGCCTTCTCATATCTCGCAAGACTCTCATCATGCTTGACCAGGAGTTGCTTCAGCCCATCAGTTCCGCTGAAAAACCGCGAGACCTCATCAGACAGCTTGCTATATCTTCTCTCTTGGTTCTTATCCCATACCTCGCTGAACCAGGGAAAATGCTCTTTTGAGAATTTGTAAAGGTTAAGGGCAGTTATTGAATCATCAGATTTTTTTTCAACAAGATGAAAAAATCCCTGGTTTATCTCTTCAAATGTTGAATCTGCTACTTCGAACATTCCGGCAAGGGAGAATATCTTCCTTAGTAGCGCCTCTTCCTTCTCTTCTTTTGTGACCTTATAATTCAGATAATGCTCTATCTCCGCCCATGCTTCCTGCAGTATTGTCCTTATCTGAATCTCACAGATCAAATCCTCTAATTCCGTATATTCTACAAAGTTTATCCTTCTTTTAGGGAGCTTCACTAGCATATGAAGCGAGAGATAGCCGAACTGGTCGAATCTTTTCACAGAACGCTTGTCAGTCACCTCTACGATATCAAACTCTTTTTCAATTATATTCTTTATCTCCTCTATCTGTGAAGAAAAAAGGCAGATAACTCTACAGCCGCCAAGGTCGCTGCACTCTTTAAACGGGTCTGTGTATCTTTTCCTCTCTATCTTCTCGAGAAATGATTTGTAGTCCTTGACCCTTGATTTCTGAGAATGGATCTTTATGCCTTTAACCTCTATTGCCGCAGCCAGGATAAGAGAAACCTGTTCCACTAGCTTCAGATACTTTTCTCTCTTCTCATCATACCTGTTCCTTAGCTCGACACTATCCAGTATCTCGCCAATGCTAGTTTTTTCTGCCATGAAAACCGATAACAGGCATGCCCTTTTAAATTTACTCAAAAAGACATGTTTCAGGGAAAAAATAATAAAAATTGGAAGCAGCAGAATTGGTTCATTTGAACAGCCTCTCAAGCCAGGAAAGCGCTTTCTGGAGAAGTCCCTTTGTTTCCCTGATATCGCCCGCGATATCTGCGCATTTCCCGGTCGCGCACGAGTTTGTCATGCATTCATAGTCATTCTGGCAAGAGGCATCATTTGGTTTCTGCGATTCCAGCTTGCTGCTTATACCGCAGTATACGTCCTCTTTCCCCGAGGTTGTTCTTATTCCATAAGGCAAGCAATTATCACCGATAGTGCAGCCATTGCAGGAAGAATCTTCTTTACATATCGTGAAACGTATTAGTTCTCCTGTGCATGAGTCATACCATCCTTCGCTTTTTGTTCCAACATGCCTGCATTCTTTTTCACACTTGACTGCCAATACAAATTCTTGGGAGACAGACTCCCACGTGCCAGCAACGGTCCTATATTTGAAGCTTGCCCTATATACTCCTGGTTCAGGAGTTATCTTGTTGCAATCTTCATCATAATCAACAGGAATCCATTCACCTAACAATTTTTTATGCTCGGGAAGTACCTTCTCAAGGCTATCTTCATAGCAGCTTTCATATGCAACACAGGGGCTTGGTTCAATTCTTACAAACCCCTTTCCTGTGCTTTTCTCTATTGTGTATGGCAAATTGCACTTCAGGAAATAAATGCTTTCTATCCCGTTGTTTGCAGCCTCTATTTTTACCGTCTCTTCAACAGCAGTCTCTCCCGGTAGCATAAGTTCAACTTTGCTTTTCTTCTCACCTACTACAATGAACCTGGCCTTTGATATTTTTGTATCTCCCTGCAAAGTAGCAATAGAGTAAGCATAGTAAATATTCCCTCTCTTACTGATTTCCCTGTCTATCTTCTCTTCGGAGGAAGACACTGTCTCTGCCATTGCAGCCTGCAGCTGATCTTCACTAAGAAGGATAGTGTCCTCTTCATATCTCTGTCCTATGACATAGTCACCAGAGTATATACAGCGAATAGCTGAGGGGCAGGAATCTGTATCTACTGCACATCTATTTTTTTCTTTTTTGCACCCTATCTTTCGCAACACGATTTCCTGCTTATTGCCTTGCGGTGTTATTATCCAGCTATCTACTTTTGCATCTCCTGCGTCATTCCCTACGATGCTGCCTGTTATCTTCACGCTCTCTCCATCGTTATATTCCTGCTTGTCAGTTTGTATGGTATAGCTGAATACCTGGCTTGTACTGCAAAAGCCGCCAGTGCAACCCGAATCGCATGTACTGACTACAGCACATCCCTGATTAACGAAACTCCAAGCGCTTTCTGTTGTGCTAGTTTCCTGGACCTTGCAGACTTTCTGCTTTGTAAACATGCTTCCATTCCATACTTCTTCATATCCAACGGTCCCGCATAGAGGAAAATCACTCTGCCCGCAGCCGCTTGCGTCAACAAGGCAAGATTGTCCGCTTAGGCAGTAGCCGAAGCTGCAGCCACCCTCACATTCATGCTTTTCAGACTTTATATATCCCCCTTCACAATGATTCTCTATGAGTATATCGCCATCGCAATAATCTATAGAGATAGAGCAAGCAGAATTCTGGTCGGAATTCCCTGAACAGGATACTGTGGATCCGACTGTAAAGTAGTCCTTCCCGCCGTCAGAATCAGTGCAGCCTTTTGCAGCCACTGCGCCACAGCAGCAATAATCATGCGAGATTACGCCTATGAACCCGGTCTCTGTGCAGCTAGAAGAAGCACTCGCAATCTGGCCTTCGGAAGACAGTGTCCTCCTGCAGTATGTCTCGCTGTTTTCCCAGCCAGCGCAGGAAGGTGTCGCAGAGCGGCCAAGATCTTTGCATACTTTTGTGCAAGTGCCTATATATTGGGCCTGGATGCCATAATCTGCAAATACATATGTAGAGTTATCATAATAATTGGTCCCTATGGTCACCCATTCCGTGTCCGGGAGCGCAACAATAGCATTGCCTGAGAATACTGACGCAAAAAAAAATAGGACCATAACTATAGACCTGACCTGTTTCATCTTCATGAGCCTCACCAATGTCCTTTCTGGAAAATATACTATATAATGTTTTCTATACACGATTCTCCAGCTCTGCCATGAATCTAACTATCATGGCCTTGCCTGGTTCGCATGGCCGATTAGATAATGCTTGCAACATGAGATAAGACCGAGATCCAGGACAGGTCCGAGCCATGAATATGATTTATATATACTCATTTTAGCCAGACCTTATGTTCGATGTAGACCTTGGTAAGCTAGTAGATGAACTGCTCAGCGAGAAAATAATAGATTCAGATTCAGAAGATGAGATCAGGCAGTCCCTAGAGGATTATCCTATTGGAGAATTGCATATCAGGGCTGGCGTGTTCTTTGCGGTAGGCATACCTGTTGGCGCTATCGAGGCAGCCATGACTGGCGGAGCAGGCCTTGTCTGCCTGCCGCTTCCAGGAATCGCTATTGCAGTAGCATATGCAGCGGACTGCCTATACCATAAACTCAAAGAGAGAATCAATGGAGACTCTGGCCATGGGGGTTATGACCTGTACAGATTCAGGGCAGATACCTTCGCGGTCTGCATACCTGCCGGTGCATTCGGCTATCTTGGGATCAATTACAAGAATATACATGATTCGCTCGTGGGCAGGCCTAAAGCAAGAGATTTCCTGAGATACTCTGCGCTTGTAAACTATGCTGAGTTCAGGCAGAAGATGCTGGAAATGAAGGATAAGCTGCCAGATTATCATCTTGTTGACAAACCTTGGTTCAGGAATTTTCTTGATAGCAGGCTTGGTAGGTATTACCAAGGGGTAAGAGCCTGGAACGGAGACAGGAAAAAAGCCTGGAATGAAAGAATTGCAGCGCTTGAAAAGAGAATTTTTGGGATAACAACAGATATTGACATATATGGCTTTGAGAGGATCAGATATGCGAGGGAGATATTTTCAGCGAAAACTTAGGCAAGATAGCATTCACCAGAAAATACACTGGTTTTATAGCCACAGGAGATTTTCCCGTGCATCCTCTGTTCAGAAGCAGTGGCATTCTGCTATAATTTTAGATAAATCAATAAATCTTATTCTATTATCCAAATAAGCCTAGCGCACACCATGCGTCCTCTTTGCCGCATTTGTCGGGAAAAGGCGTGCATACACTTTTTGCTGCCACTTGATTATCCTGTCAAGACAGTCTGGACAGATATCCGCGGAATGAGATCCACCCAAGGTCAGATGGTTGAACTCTGGATCATAATCTAATATTGGGCTACCACATAATGTGCAATTCATTTTCTTAGAACCGGAACAGAGGGGACCTTCATTCCTCTTTGTTTCATCTCTTCTTCAAGTTTCTTAGGGAACCCTGGCCTGCAGGAGCAGTTATTGTTATGTTCGGTGTGCCATGCGACCCGCACTTCAAAAGAGGCGTCTTTTGGCATCTTGTTATTCATATGCCATTCCTTGTTTATAGCCATATCGTCACCATGCGCAATCTGATTGATTTTGCCAACACAGGGTATGGTTTCGTCTTTATAATCCTGCCTGTTGCGACTATTCTTGATCACCAGAATATAAGTACATACCTATTGGCTATGGTTTAATCGAACAGGGATACATTTTCGGCATCAACAGCGTAAACAGACTTGATTCCATATCTCTTAATCCGAAGCTTTCCTAAAAAGATAGAACTCTCTGTTCTGGAGTGCCACTGCCATATCTTTATGTGTCTCTTTGTATGACTGGCACTCCGCATCGCACAGAATATAATCTGCTTCCTGTTCAGAACCTACAATAGTGTACTTAAACCGCGGATCATAAACGCTTAGGTGGCCATATTTTTTTCCACCTATATCTATTTGATTCACCCAGAAAAAAAGATATAGCCTGTTTGAGCTGCTGAGATAGACCCTGCTTCCTTCTTCTACCCCCTCCATGTCTTTTATGCTGCCTAACCTCTTTGCATTCAATATCTTATCCGAATAATTTACCTCGTCAGGCTGCTGGAGAATTGCTTTTGCCATGCTAGTGGTAAGTATGATAAAAACCCCAATTGCACAGATATGTGCAGGCGATATCTTTGATACTCTCTTGACTATGGCCTCTATCGGATCATATGCGATTACGATATATACAAGGTAAAAAGGCAGGAAATACCTTTCTTCATAATAAGGGTAAAAAAGGTTGAAGAATATGAAGAAGAAGAGCTCTCCTGCCACAAAAATCCAGAGCCAGTACTTATTCCTATTTTTTGCTGCAGAGTAGAGCACAGCAAGATAGATACCCAGGTTTATCAGGAGAGAAGGTGTCTTCATGAACATGAAGAGATTAACATATATGCCATTTGTCGTCAGATAAGAATAGACAAGGCCGATGAAGACGAAGACATTAGGTATGGAATGGTCTATGAATTTATCTGCGCTGATTGCTGCGATATCTGAGAAAAATAAAGATAAATCTGCTCTGAAGAAAATAATAAAATAAAGACAGATGCCTATTATGCTTGAACCTATCAGGGGGAAAGCCTTTTTCACCTGTTTATTTGCTGCCAGGAACACTGAGATGGTTGCTATCACGACGGGAAAAAGTACATGGCTCATATTCCGCGCATAATATATAAGGAACACAATCAAGGTAAACTCCCATAATGGCATTCTGCCATTCTTCAGAAAGTCGTACAGATATACAAAATAAATTGAGAACAGGAAAAAATATGTCAGATCAATATAGCTGGAAACCAACAATATCAGGAAGAAGTACTGTGTACAGGTAATTATAGTAATTATTGCTGCCTTTTCAGCAGTGAAAATCTTTTTTAGGCTCTTATAGAAAAAGAAAAGCAGTGCCACATTCAAGAGTATTCCTGAATAAAAGAACATTGACTCGCTCGGTCCGAACAGGAGATATAAGACTAAAGGCCTAGTGAAGGCAAGCTTGTTGATGAAGCTGTCCAGCAGATGGTCATAGAACTGGATAAATTCCATGTTTTTCAGGTCATTATATAGTATAACCGACATGGCGAAATGCTGATTATAATGCTGCGCATAGAATCTGTTGACATTCGCTATATATAAAAAAGAGAATATGGCCAGTAAGAAACATATACCTAATATAATATGGTCCCAGTATTCCTTTCTCACGTGTCTTAAATAATCTTATTGTTTATATTTTTTTCAATTTGACTAAAGTACATCCTTGATTTTTCATAGGAGATATATCATAATAAATGATGACCCCAGGTAGAATAATGCAGATAAAAATAGGAGATGGTCCTTGAATATCATCTGAGGCTTTCTTGCAATAACAGAGCCTGTCCTTACCAAAAAAATGTATCTGAAGCAGATGAATATCAGGACAGGAAGCAGATAAAGCATTCTCCCGGAAAATTCAGAGAAAAATGGGAATATTGCCACACTAAGGACAAATGAGACAGAAGAGAAGCTCAGTAAGTGATCTAGTGTCTTCCTGTCGTATATCTTTAACGCGCCTTTCCTGCTGCCGGCTACAAAGAGATATTCACTATATCTTTTTGCAGTTGCGAGAAGTATTGCAAGAAAAAAGGTGCATAGTATGACCCAATTGCTTATTCTGGCAGAGACGAACGCATGCCCGCCCATGGCCCTGATACTGAAATTCAAGGCGACGGATATGACATCCATAAATATATGTCTCTTGAAGATGAAAGAGTATAGCTGCGTATTTACGAATAGTACCAGTATTACAAAAAACATAGGTTTACTGATATAGAAAGCCAAAGAAAAGGCCGAAACCAACAGCAATGCAGAAAGGATCAAGCCTTCTGTCACAGACACCTTCCCGGAAGCGATAGGTCTGTTCCTTTTTTCAGGATTCAGTCTGTCTTTCTCTCTGTCAAGGATATCATTTATGATATAATTTGCTGAAGAAACCAGGCATAGCAGGATGAACCCGAAAAACAGCCCATGTATATTTGAGAATATCTGCCTGGAGAAAAATGGCACAACAAAGATCAAGATATTTTTATACCATTGTTCTGGCCGCGTTAACCTAAATATCTCAAAGAGTTTCATAATTGCCCTTTTTCTATAGCAAAATCTACTGATGCCTTCATGCCATCGTCCAGCGAGTGCTTTGGTGAATACCCAAGCTCTTTTTTCGCTTTCGCAATTGAGCAGGCAATATCCCGTATCATCTCCCCACCCACATGGATCTGGATCAAGTATATGCCTATTTTTGAAAGCAGGATATCAGCAATCTCCATCAGCTCAGAGACAAATCTAGGGATTTTTCTGGGTTTCAGTTCATTTACGCCAAGATGTTTTGCGATAGAGCCGTATATCTCATTGGTAGTATATGGTCTTTCATCTGCAATCCAGTATATTTGGCCTATGGCATTCTCTTTTTCCATAGCTAATCTGATACCCTGGATGACATTGCCGATATAAGACATGCTTCGAAGGTTGTCTCCGTCGCCAAACAGTAGGGGCTTACCGGATTTTATCATCTTCATGAGTGTTGTCTGCCTATCCGGCTGGCCAGGTCCATAGAACCAGCATGGCCTTAAGATGACTGTCTGTATCTTCCCTTTTTCCTGGAAAGCTCTTACAATCTGCTCTGCCTGGAACTTGCTGATGCCATAGGGTGTATACGGGCCAGGTTTTGTGCGTTCAGTCATCATTGCCGATCTTTTCTTATTGATCCCGCATGCAGAGTTGCTGCTTATGTATATGAATCTCTTTACCCTGCCTGCGACAGAGGCGACTAGCATATTCCTGGTTCCGTCCCTATTGACTTTATAGAGGTCGTGCACTTTGAGCAGCCCCGGGTGGATGACTCCGGCAGCGTGGATAACAATATCAATGTCTTTTGTAGCGCTGCTAAGGGTTTCAGGTTCAGTCACGTCACCTTCTACAATCTCGGCA
>JAAXVZ010000003.1:13225-17004 GCA_013335235.1 Nanobdellota archaeon
CACCTCACTTTGTAATCCTTGCATAACTCTGCAACTAATTGCGTTCCAAGCCAGCCTGTAGCTCCTGTCACTAAGATAGATTTTTTTACCATAGTTCCGCCTTCCTAAGAGAACATTTTCACTAGTTTTAAGATACCTTGCTTTTGGATAGAGCTATGTGTCTTTCCATAATGCAGGCTCGATTTGTCCATTTTATTATACCAGTTATATGTCTCTAAAAGCAAATCCCTGTTAGCTTCCTTCGGTTTCCATCCAAGGATATCTCTTGACTTCTTCGTGTCAAAATAAAATGGCACGTTAGGTGTCATGTAGTGCCAGTCGACCAATGGGCTTAGGTTAAGCTTATCCAATGCCATCAGCACAGTGCGCGCCGCGATTGCATTGACCCCAACAATCCTTGACATTGACTTCACTTTCTTTATCAGCCAACCAAGGTCTTCCCTGACTGTGCCATATCTCTCTGCGCCCATATTGAAATCCTGGTTCTTACATGGCTTTGTTCCAGCTAATATGATTCCCTCGACTAGATCCCCTAATCCAATGAACTGGAAAAGGTTATTGCCATCACCTATCAGATAGACATTCTTATCCTCTCCGATCCATTCAAACAGTATCTGAAAGATGCCAAGCCTCCCTTTTCCCAGGATAGTCCTCGGCCTGATGATACTGCAGTCTAGTCCTTTTTTTTTATATCTTTGGACTATTTGCTCAGCATCATACTTAGACTTACCATATCGCCCGCACGGAGATAGCTCAGTTTCTTCTGTAATCGGCAGGAGCGCTTTATTTGGAGTGTAGACAGCACTGGTAGATATAAATATCACTTTCCTGACCTTATTTCTCAGACTTGTTTCCAGTACTTTCTCTGTCCCAAAGACATTCGTATCCCTAAATGAGGTCTCGCTTTTGCTGATAGGAAGAGCTGCAGCGCAGTGATAAACACAGTCTATTCTGCCAACTATTTTTTCGTATCTCTGGAACTCTGTGATATCGCCTTCGACATATATGCACTGTTTAGGCAATCTCACATTATCCTTAGGTATCCTGTCAAATGCAATGACTTCGGATTTATTCTTGATTAACCTTATTACTAATTCAGTCCCGAGAAACCCGGCCCCCCCTGTCACAAGAACTTTCATAAGACTTCTTCAGTAATATTATGCTTAATCTTGGATAAAAACACGGCCTATAAAAATTTAATCATGGTATCATAATATTTATGAATCTCCTTAGCTCCGCATACGCCAATGTTTGTCGCGTATATTATCTGGTTTGCTGTATTCATCTCTGTTTTTGCAATATCCTATCTGATTATGGAAGCGAAAATCCCTTATAATATGAAGATTTTTGCGAATACTGCTTATTATGTATTATCCAGCACCGCGTTATCTCTCTCTATTAAAGGTATCCTGGAAAGATACGTAAATCTGCAGATGCTGCAATTGCTTGCTTTGGTAGCCTATGTGTGCATTACCTCCTGTCTTGCCGGGAAGGTCAACAGATATTTTCCTATCCCGAAAAGAGTGATTGATAAAAAAGAGTCCCCCTATTTCTTCAATTTCAATAGACCATTTATAATCACGAAGATTTCAGACATAATCTTCCAGCAGATGATGATTATGTGGCTCATAGCACTGCTAAGTGCAGACGGGCTCACTTCTTTTTGGCTGATTGGCGTATTTGCATTAGTGTTTTCCGTCTTTCATATTCCATCAATAATAAAGCACAAGAGGTATGCGATGTATTTTATAGGGCTCTCCTTGGTAGGCGGGATACTAATGCCTTTTTTGATTATCAATTTTAAATCAGGGATTTTGTATTCTTTTGCGTTGCATTATACTTCCTATTTTGCTGGAAGGATAGGGTTTAGCATATATTATTCATTAAGATACAAACCTCAGGTCCAGCAGAGCTTAGTCTAATCCCATACCCTCATTATCAGCGTATTCACGACAACGCTTACAGATGAGAACGCCATCGCAGCTCCCGCAAGCACTGGCGATAATAATATCCCGTTGCTGTAATAAAGCACACCTGCGGCGATCGGTATCCCGAGTATATTATAGAACAGCGCCCAGAAGAAATTCTGCTTTATCTTCGAGATTGTCTTCCTTGAGAGCCTTATCGCTTCGGGGACATCAAGGAGGTCGTTTTTCATAAGAACTATATTCCCTGTCTCCATCGCGACATCTGTCCCTGAGCCCATAGCGATACCTATGTCTGCTGCTGCAAGTGCAGGTGCGTCATTTATGCCGTCACCGACCATCGCGACCTTGCCCTGCTCTTTCAGTTTCGTGACATACTCTGCCTTGTTCTCCGGCAGGACTTCAGCAAAGACATTGTCTATGCCTGCCTTTGTCGCGATCGCAAGAGCTGTCCTCTCATTGTCCCCTGTCATCATGTAGACTGAGATGCCCATCTTCCTGAGTTTCAGGACAGCCTCAAAAGAAGTGTCTCTGATTGTATCTGCAACCGCGACTATGCCAAGAGCCTTTTTCTCTGCAAGTATCATGACTGTCTTGCCTTCTGACTCTAAAGACTCGATCCTCTTGCTTAGCTCAGATATGTCTATCTTGCTCTTCTCCATGAATTTCCTGCTCCCGAGCAAATATTTTTTAGTGCCGATCTGCGCTGATACACCATAGCCCGGAACTGCCTTGAAGCTTTGTGTTTTCAGAACTTTACCTGAAAACTTTTTCACGATCGCCTGCGCGAGCGGGTGCTCAGAATTCTTCTCGATAGACGCAGCTATCTGCAGTATGTTCTCATCAAAATCCGTAACCTCGGGCTCGCCTTTAGTTATTGTCCCTGTCTTGTCAAAGACGATTGACTTGAGCTTGTGCGCACTCTCAAGGACATCCCCTCCTTTTATCAGGATGCCTCTTGATGCGCCTATCCCTGAGCCTACCATTATCGCTGTCGGTGTCGCAAGACCCAAGGCGCAGGGACATGCGATAACTAAGACAGCGACACAAGTCATCAGCGAAAACTCGAGTGTCGCTTTCAGGACAAAGAACCATATGCCGAAAGTGAGCGCTGCAATCAAAATGACAACAGGCACAAAATATCCTGAAATGACGTCAGCAAACCTCTGGATAGGTGCTTTGCGGCCTTGTGCATCCTCTATCAGCCTGATGATATTCGCAAGAGTGGTATTCGCGCCGACCCTTGTTGCCTTGAATCTCAATAATCCGTATTTGTTTATTGTAGCAGAAGCTACTTCGTCCCCTTTCTTCTTGCTTTTCGGCATGCTCTCTCCAGTCAGCATGCTCTCATCGATCGAGCTCTCTCCTTCGACGATGACTCCATCCACAGGGATCTTCTCTCCGGGTTTTACGATCACTATGTCTCCGACCTGGACATCATCAATGCCTATGACAAGCTCTTTTCCTTCTCGCACAACAGTCGCCTGCTTTGGAGACAGGGAGACTAATTTCTTTATAGAGTCTGAAGTTTTGCCTTTTGCAAGCGCCTCAAGCCATTTTCCCAATAAGACTAAGGTTATCAGGATTGCGCTAGTCTCGAAATACTGCCCTGCCTCTGGGTTCCATATAATATTATATAAGCTGAAAAAATAAGCAGCGCTGGTTCCAAGAGCTATCAATGTGTCCATGTTCGCAGTCCTGCTTTTCAGCGCTGAAAGAGCGCCTGAATAGAACTGCTGACCTATAACGAATTGGACAGGTGTCGCTAGTAAAAACAAAATATAATCGCGGTAAGGAACCATGACATCCAGCCACATCAATACCATACCTATGATGAACGCAGGAAGGGCAAAG
>JAAXVZ010000170.1 GCA_013335235.1 Nanobdellota archaeon
AGAGTATTTGTCAAGATCTATGGGGATGTCTGCCGGAAGCTCATATCTTACATTCATCGAACCCTTAAGCAGATTGATATTCTGCGTAAAAAGATATGAGAAACCAAGATGTGTGTGGAAATCGCAAACCTTAAGATCCAGCTTGAGGACCGGTTTTCCAGAAGGATTGAATGAAAAATACTTGAGCTTTCCCGCAATCTCATGGCTGCTTGAGAATATCATGCTCCTGGGTAGGGGATGAAGGATATAAACTTAATCTGTCAACTGTCAACCAGGGATATACCTCCGGGTTTCATTATGCGCCTGAATTCATTCTCAATCACGGCCTTTTTTCGTGGATCCTTTGATGCATAATACTCTGCACCTATGAGGTCTATGCGGATATCTACAGACGCGTCACCTATCCCTTTTATCAGCTTAGTGACATCACCGACCCTGAAATCGACCAGTTCCGGGTTCGAGAAAAGAGAAAGCCTCCTGTTTATATGGTCTGCATGCATATATGTCTTCAGCTGGCCAGTCCATATTGTCATGCTCTTCCTGAAATACTGGAGCGAAGAGAGGACTGTCAGAAGCTCTCCGGGGTCATAGAGGTCGATAGCTATAGGTCTGATGCCAGACCCTTTCTGCACTGCTATAAGCCTCTCCAGCATCCCTCCGAAACCTGGGCCTGTCTCAAGACAAACCTTGCCTCTCCATCTATCAACAGCATCTGGCTTCAGTCCAAACAAGCTCTGATATGTCCACTCAGACCTCCCAGTAAGGCAGATCGATGTGTCTTTGATGAAAACATGATATTTATCCATCTCATTCCTGACAAAATCAAAATTCCCTGCGCTGAATGCCACGCTTCCATAAGAGTTCATTGCCAATTCTAAGTCACATGGGCAAGAGTCAAGGGTTACTCCGGTGACATACATCTAAGGATATAGGATTTTATTATATTTAAATGGCATACATGCGCTTACAGAGAAAAATTTGCAGCTTCAGTTTTTCAAAGGAACAAAAAAATACCCGGCTATAGCTTCGCTATAAGGGTTTCCAGGCTGAACATCAGTTCATGTGTAAGCCTTGGATGACAGCTGCCTTTGAACGCAAGATATGGGGTTCTCCTGTCTGTATACATATGGAGGTCTGCATCTGCGTAGAGCCTCTCTGCAGAAGCAGGCCTGACGCTCCTGACTTCATCCCAAGCGCCTCTTATATGCAAATTATTGTGTCCAATGCCCCACTTCGTCTCATACCGGTCTCCAAGTATTTTCTGGAACAGGTCCTTGTCAACCTCATAAAGATTCCATCTAGAAGATAAACCCATCCTGACAAGAGAATATCCTCCAAATGCATCCCATGAGAATTGCCATATCCCATTTTCCTGGCGGTAGGTCATGCCTAGTGCAGAATAGCTGTGCCTTGGCTCAACCTCATCGCGGATTGCGTTTTTGGTAGCTGCACTCACTAGCCAGGGCAATGCCCAGGGAAGCATATCTCGGGTTTTCTGCGCTGTGTTGCGCGCTTTCCTTTCAGTCTCTGCCAGATCCATAATCACTGGAGAATTTTTTTATATTTAAACCTGCTTAGGTTTTTTCATGGCTCTGCATTTCATCTCTGAGAGAAGCGAATCTGCAATATCTGTGCTGCTGAACATGACTGGGATATTTTTGAGCCGGTCCTGATATGCCTTCAGGTAGTCTCTGTCTCTCATCGCTTTCCGGATTATACCCATTGCCTCTTCAGTGTCTTTCGGCCACCACCCTATCTTCTTGTTCACAATCATCTTAGCAGCATATGTCTCATTTTGCATGGCTCTTAGCACCAGGATAGGCTTCCTTAGGAAAATGCTCTCGAATGTGTAATTCAGCCCTGACTTCCCTGCAGCGATATCCGCACAATAGATATAGTCCTGCAGGTTGTCTATGAATCCTTTGACAACCAGATGATCTGGTTTGTTCCTGTTCAATGCATCGAACATCTTCTGGTTCCTTCCGCATACAATAACCAGCTGAATGTCAGCTCTAAATTCAGACATCTGATCAATGAGGGGCAAGACAGGGCCATAGCCTTCTCCGCCATATACGAGAAGGACAGTGAACTTGTTTGCAAGCCCGAGCTTTTTCCGTTCCAAAGCGATGCTGCCATATTTTTTCCTGAACTTGCTGTCTAATGGAAAGCCTGTCAGCCTGATAAGCTCCTTTTCCTGGCCTTTTTTCACCATATCCTCATAGCCCTCTCTTGAGGAGACAAAGAACCTTGCCACATCGTTGCAGACCAGTATCGGCGGGCAGAAGAGGACTTCAGAATTGTATCCGAAGACAGGTATGCCAAGCTCCTTTCCAAGCCTTGCGTAGAATGAGGTTGCGACAAAGAATGTCGAGAAGATGAAATCCGGCTTCTCTTCTCTTATCTGCCGGATTGCCTGTTTTCTCAGGAGGTGATATATCACCTGCTTGGATATATTCAGGAAAAGGGAGGATTCCGCAACCTTAAAGCCAAGACTGAATGCTGATGAATGCTGCCAGAATAACCTGCGCCATATCTCCTTTGATAGGCTATCTGCCTTATCTAGCCCAAGGCCAGGCAGGAAATCTACAGTCCTGCATTCTACTCCCTGTGCCTCAAGCTCTTTTGCTATTGCTACAGCAGGGGCTTTGAACCCTTCACCAGTTCCCACATATACAACCAGGCACTTCTGCTTTCTTGGCACATCCTGCAAAAGAATCCTCACATATTTAAATCTTGCATCTATTCTTCAGTTCTCTCATCTGCCATCCTCTGCATGAAGCAGCGGCTATAGCTTTTCTTCCTGCAATTATCGCATAATTCATTGCATACAAGGCTTTCAGCGACAAGCTCAAGCGGCTCTTGAGGGGAGTTGTTGAACAGGCTCTGTAGCATGCCGGAAAGCCTCTTGCCGTAAGGCAGGATGGGCTTTCCATATGTGCGGAACTTCATGACTTTGACAACTTCTTCCTTTGACATCTTATATGCGCCTTCAGGGTCAGTCAGCCTGCCTATCACTTCTAGCATTATCTTCCTTGCGTTTGATTTCCCACGCCGTCCCTGCCAGAAGCCTTTTGGGACATATTTGAAATAATGAGGCTTTAGCTCAAGCTCTGGATAGGCGAAGATTATCGCTTTTGCAGGAGAGTTATCAAAATACCTGTTCAGGAGATAAGAGAGGGTTGCACCATGGGGCAATACCGGTTTCTGGAAATGCCTATATGATATCCATTGAGGGATAGTCCTTACCTTCTTCTTCTTGTCTTTTTCGATGAGCCTGCCGACAAGCTCTCTGATAGCTTCCTTTGCCAGCGCCTTGTCCAGCGTCCCCTCTTTCATCCATGCATCCCTATGGCGCTTGAAGTAATATGGTTTGAGAGCTATCTCAGGGTAAGCGTATCTCAGCAGCTCATAGAGGCTGACAAAGCAGCTCTTGCTGCATCTTAGGTTATATTCATAAAGTGTCTTGTAGTTAACCTTTGTTACGGATTCAGAAAAATCCCAGCCAAGGATATTTTCCATGACATGACGGGATAGTATGGCACAGTTCAGCTTTCCCTGGGTTCCGACAAAGATACCCGGAGAGAAAGATTTGCCTGCACGGACTTCATCATATATTTCTACCAGGGCTTTCCTGACGTTCTGCGAGCGCAGGTATTCTTCTTTGTACTCGACAGGCAGGACATCGTTTCTCAGGAGGCTCTTCTTGAACACAGGATCTTTCCTTAAAGAAAATACTGCCTCTTCCCCGAATGCCATGCAAAAGAAATTGCATTAGTAAATTATATATATTTCTTCTATATTTTATAATTTGATGATAACTGAAAAACTAGGTCTAGATGAGAAGGATGTTAAGCTGATTTCATTGATGATGGATGACCCGCAGATTTCCCAGAGTGAAATCGCAGAGAAACTGAGCCTTTCACAGCCCTCTGTATTTGTCCGTCTGCAGAAGCTGAGGAAGAAAGGCCTGATAGAATCTACTTTCGGCCTATCATTTTCCAAGACAGGCCTGTTTGTTTCAAGGGTTG
>JAAXVZ010000171.1 GCA_013335235.1 Nanobdellota archaeon
AAGCGAGAACACTATAGTATCAAGACCAAGCTCATGAAGCCGGACTATCTTTTCCCTGTCCAGGAGCCATCCATTTGTATTGGCAGTAGTCCTGAAGCCTGATTTTTTTGCCAGATGTATTATTTCAAAAATATCTTTGTTCAGGAATGGCTCTCCGCCTGTCAGAGAAAGCACTGTGTTTTGGCCGGAAATCTTCCTGAGACGCGGGAAGAGAGACCTGTAGTCTTTTAGAGTAAGGACATTCTCATGGCCCGGAGACTTCCAGCACTCGCAGGTCCTGCATCTGAAGAAGCATCTATGGACAAGAGGGATTATCACTTGCTCTACATGCAGGAACCTGGATCTGCCAGAGCTGTCAAAAAGCACTTCAGACGGCTGTAATCTCATATCCTATAATCCTCCAATCTCATCATTCCTCAAAATAGCAGTTGATCAGGAAATGGCAGTTATTCTTGCATGCCTTTATGCTTTCCCTCACCTGCCTTGATTTCTCAGATTCCCACGCATCTGTGAATCTGATGTCCCTTATGTTGCCAATGCTCTCATAGTTGAAGCATAGGAACATATCTCCTGTAGAAGATAGTGTCAGGCTCCTGTCGAAATTGCATGGCCCGGCTTTCACGAATTTCTCTGGCTGCGAAAAATAGCTCTTGTATGCTCTTATCTGCGCTGCAGATTCTGCAATCTTGGATCCTGCAACCTTTCGCTCATATATATGGTCCACAATCCTATTGAAAGACTCCAGGTCCTTTGGCCATAATCGGGAAAATTCATTCCTGTACCAGTACTTGTCGTGTTTGGTATTATTCGGTTCAGAGACTGCATTGAAATGGACACTTCTTATATCACAAGAATCCACCCATTCTATCATCTTCGGTGCCTCATGATAGTTGAGCTCGCATAGGACTGTCTGGATAGAGATGCAGAGCCTATCATTGAACTTCCTGTCTGACTGAAGCTTATCACGATATTTCCCAAGCCACGCTATTGCCCTGTTGGCCCTATCAAAGGATCCTTTCATGCCCCTCATCCTGTCATGTGTGTCCGCTGTCGCACCATCGACAGAGAATATTATCCCTCCAAGGCCGCTCTTCACGATCGCTTCTGCCTTTTCCTCTGAATCTATAAGCCAACCGTTTGTAGCTATCTGCGTGAAAAATCCCTGCCTTGAAGCATGCCTCAGTATATCTAGCATATCTGGTCTCAGGAAAGGTTCCCCGCCTGCGAAATTAAGTATATGGTTATCAGGGACGATTTTCCTCAAATCCTCTGCAAAATCTTTTATCTCCTTGGCAGTCATCTTCTTTGTGCCGGGCGCGATATTCATATCAGGCTTCCACTTGTGGCACATCTCGCAGCGGAAGAAGCATTCCTCATTCACATTAATGCAAGTGAACTCAGGATAGTCCATCTTCTTCCTGTCTGCCTGTTTGGCCGACTTCCCTGCAAAAAGGTTCAGCAGTCTCATAGTGCATCAAAAGGGTATTCGTCTTCAAAATAGCAGTTTATTAGCTCATGGCAATTTGTCCTGCAGCTCTTTATCTTCTTCCGGATATGCGAAGCTGTGCGGGCTTTCCAGGCTTTTGGGAAATCACCTTTGTGAACGCTCCCTATCTGGTCATAGTGATAGCACATGTATATCTCTCCAACCGCGGATACCTGGATAGCGTTGTCAAGGTTACAGCTTCTCTCATTCTTGACAAAGCTTTCCGGATCTGAGAAATAGTTCCTGAATGCAGAAAGCTGCGGCATGGTATTGACTAGCTTCACAGCCGCAGCATGGCCTTTCCGGTGACGCTCTTCCTCTTCTTTCTTTATCCTGATTAGGTTACCGACAGTATCAATGACTGCTGCCTTATCTTTAGGCCATAGCTCTGAAAAATCCTGCCTGCTGTACCAGCCAGACTCAAATATAGTATTGTTGGGCTGCATGATCGCCATGCAGAGTACCCAGTTTAGCTTGTCATGGGACTCGACCCATTTCACCAGGTCAACTGTCCCTTTGTAGGTCTTATCATGGATGATAGTGATTATGCCTATCTCCGGAAACCTATAAGGCCTCATTGCTTCGATTGCTCGCATGACTCCTTTGTATGCTCCTGGAAACCCGCGAAACTTGTCATGTATCGCTGGGTCAAGGCTATCCAGGGAAAGGTTCAATGCTGACAGGCCCGCCTTGTTCAGCTTCTCTGCCATCCTCTTATCTATAAGATAGCCGTTTGAAGGTATCACCGTCCTGAACCCCAGATCCGAAGCATATCTGACCAATTCCAGGGTGTGTGGATGTGTCAGGCTCTCCCCTCCTGCGAAATTTATCTCGAAGCTTCCTGGCGAATGACCTTTCAGCCTATGTTTCACCATCCTTGACAGCTGATATATGAAATGCTTCCATTCCTTGACTGCTGGAGGCCTTGACTCTGGCTTCACAGATATGTCTGTCTTCCACTTGTCGCACATCTTGCATTTGAAGAAGCAGTGGTCAGTTATGCCGATGCAGCAGAAACCTGGCTCTGGCCCTTTTGCAAATAGGCCTTCTAATATCATTTCCATTTCACCAGCCGCTCTATCATATGACCTATCCCTGTCCTGCCGATATAGCTAGTCAAACAGAAGAGTGGATACACAATAGATCCCTTGAATCTCCTGATCTCATCTCTCTGCTTCAGGATTATCCGCTGCGACTCGGGCATCTCCCCAGGAGAGATAGATGATTTCATGGTTAGCAGGTCTTTTTTCGAGAGCTGCTCTTTTAAGAGCAGTATCTCCTCTTCCTTCGACTTAAGGGCATCTTCTAGCAAAGTGATCCTGCCTTCCTTGGCTTCAAGGAGCCCCTCTTCCCTAATATTTCTCGAAACCATGCTTGCAGTTGATTATTATCTCCACATTTGTATTTTTCTGTTCAATGCGGTGCCTGGCACCAGATGCATCTAGCGAGAACCACAGGTCTCTTATGTCTGTCTTCTTAATATTGCCCAGCATCTCCCCTGACATGGACAGGTCACCGTTTGACTTGACCATGACATATCCCTTGAAAGGCCTGTAATCATGTGACACAGGCTTTGTTGGGTCTTTATAATACTCTAGGAATGCCTGAAGCTGCTCAACTGAGTTCACAATGGCATTCGCAAATCCGTTCTGCTTCATCCAGATCAGCTCTTTTATGACATCCAATACTTCTGGTATATCCTCATCATCGGGCCATAAGTGTTGGCTGCTCTTATGCTTATGCCATTCTTTTTCAAAAGTCCAGCATGGGTTTGTCAGCGCAAGGAAGGAGACAGAACATACTCTCGGATCTGCTTTTGCCCATCTGGCAAGCTCTGGCAGTTCCCTGAAATTATTCTTCATTATGATCGCGACCATGCAGACAAACTGCTTTCCGTGATAGACTTTGTCAAGGTTATTCAGCGCTGAGCGCACAAGAGAATAGGCCCCTCTTGTTCCACGATAGAAATCATGTACATCAGGCCTTAGAGAATCCAGTGACATGGTATAGTGGACCAGGCCGCTGTCACGCAGTGACCTGGCTTTCTCCTCAGTTATAAGGAAACCGTTTGTTGAGCATATCGGGAGGAGGCCAAGGCTGTTCACGTGGGTTATCAGGCGTTCGATATCATTTTTCATGAACGTCTCTCCACCGAGTATATTGAACTCAAATCCTGGTCTTGCAATCTCAGCTAGCTGGGAGGAAAAGGTCATAGCCTGGTCTATTGTCAGCTCTTCAGGAGTTTCCTTTCCAAGCCACATATTGCACATCCTGCAGCGAGCATTGCATCTGTGAAGGAGCTGCATGACTCCGAAAAATGGCTGTTCATATTCTTTTAATGTCAGTAGTTTAGTCTTGTTCATCTTTATAGTAGCAGTTCAGCTGGAAATGGCAGTTAGTTGTGCATTTTTTCATCCTGGGCACGATCTTATTCTCTTTTAAGACCTTGCCGAGCCCATCTCTTAAGTTCCCTGCTTCCTCCATATGTGGACATATGTATATATTGCCATCCGGATTGATG
>JAAXVZ010000172.1 GCA_013335235.1 Nanobdellota archaeon
CAGAGTTTTGCATAGAATCAACTACCAGGAGCTGCAGAAGAAATCCAAGGAAGAGCTCATAGCCATGATCCTTTCCAGGGAGGATATATCTATTCCTGTAAGCCTGTTCTCAAGTGGCGCGCCGCCTCTAGAATGCCTTGTCTATTTCCTCAGGGAAGAAAAAAAGATGCCTGTAGCCGAGATTGCCCTCAGGCTGAACAGGAACCTCCAGACTATCTGGACAACATACAGGAACTCAAAAGCAAAGAAGATCCTTCCCGGAAATTCGAAAATAAATGTGCCTCTTTCTATTTTTGCTAAAGACGATAAATCCATCCTGGAGTCATTAGTGCACTATCTGAAAATATCGCACAGGCTAAAGCTTGCAGATATCTCGAGACTGATTTCAAGGGACATCAGGGTCATCTATACTCACTATCACAGATACGAGATGAAAATGAAACATGATACAAAGGTGAAAAAATGAACAAAAAACAACTATTGTTGCTGGCAGCATTATGCATGCTGTCAATACTCTCAGCTGCGGATGCAAGCGACCTGCTCTCCCTGCAGGGAACAGTGAACTTCACAGGGACAGGGAATATCTCTGTCGCTATCTGGGATAACTCTGTCGGCGGCAATCTTATATACGATTCAGGGACAGATTTCAATGGAGCTGTCCAGAACGGAAGATACGATATCCTGCTAGGTTCTGGTGCAAGCACCCTGAACCTGTATTACGGCAGGGCATATTACCTGGACCTGAGCATAAACAGCCAGGATCTGGATTTCGGAGGGAATGAGAGACAGCAGTTCCAGTCGAGCGTAGGGAAGGTCATAGGGACATACATCAATGACAGCACGATCTCCTCGCTCCAGATACTTGACGGAAGCATCAGCAGCATCGATATCGCGAATGACTCTATCGAGAAAGAGAAGATACTCACTACCGGTACCTGGCTTGAGTCTGAGATACCTTCCTTGACTGCCCTGTGGCCAGGCTCATTAAACGCTTCAAGGATAGTGTCTCAGCTTCTCCTGAATGTGAACCATTCGCTTGCTGCAGACGGCTTGAGTCAGGGGAGCTATAATTACCAGTCCGGCAGTGTTATAGTTAATGCAAACTACTCAGCTACCGCAGGCACTGCCCTGTCATACGCAGAGTCTGACCCTCAGATCGGGATTACGGCTTTCAGCAGCTGGTGTGTTGGGAACGGGACAGGGATCAACTGCAATGCATCTGCTCCTGCAGGAAGTGTCGATACATCTATTGGGGTAGATGATACAGCGCTCTATAATAATTCAAACGCAGTTACATTAAATCTCACATGGGCTGCCCTGAACCTGAACGTCAACAGGTCCTCTATAGCAAATAACCTCAAGTCAGGGAACTATAACTATCAGTCCGGACTGATCATTGTAAACGCAAACTACAGCGTAACATCAGGGGCTACAACGTCAGATACTGCGTGGGCATCGCATGATGACTATCCTGCAGCTTGTGGCGCTGGTGAGTATGTGACAGCTGTTGGCGACACTTTGACATGCTCAACACCTGCCGGTGGAGGCACATCTGCCCCAGGAACTGCGAAGACAAATCAGATATGGCAGAACGAGTTCTGCACATTAAATCTCTATCAACAGCAGGACTTCTTTGGTGTTGCCATATCCTCTGGCACAATAACCTCCCAGACAGGCGACCAGTTCCATCCATGTGTATTGGCATTGCAGGACAGCACGACTGCAAATGGAGGTTACATAATAGGGTTACATACTGCAGCCAACCAGGCACTGCTACAGATCAACGGCTCAGAAGTAGGCACGTTCATATTCCAGCCAAAGACAGCGACAACTGTCTGGACTGTCAGGATGGGTTTCCTGGACACCTTGACAGTCACCGCACCTGTTGACGGATGCTTCTTTGAGAGTGTAGACAATGCAAATATTGTAGGGGCATGCAGGGCCAATAATGCGCAGACAAACACAAGCACGAGATTCACAGGCTCTGCAAATCTCTCAGTCTCGAATTGGTACAAAGGGATAATAGAGGTCAATGCAGACGCATCGTCAGTGAGTTTCAGGATATACAACTCAACCAATGGCAATACTGCGCTATTATGGTCTGACACAGTCGCCTCGAATATACCTACAGCATCAGGCAGGCAGACCTCTTTCGGCGTGATTGCGACACAGAGTACTGTAGCCGCAGCGCAGCAGCTCCTCTGGATGGACTACATGGAACTATACATAAACAGGACACTTGCAAGATAAAGGGAAAAAAGACATGCCAAGAAACAGCATAGGAAGGACATTGAACTGGCTCTTCCTAGCGCTAGCTTTCATCTCATTTGCGTCTGCCTATGGCGGCAGCAGCGGAAACATCTCTTCGCTCTTCGCTACAGGTATGATAGGGACAAATGCTGGCAACAGCCTTAATGCAAGCGTGTATAGCTTGCCTGTAATTGGTGTATATTCTGGGGCTTATGCCGGGGGTTTCGGCCTCTCTCCGATCGGCACAGCAGAGGTTGATGTGCTTGATTTTTCATCGCTCAGCCCGATGGATAACTCGGGTAGCAATGACACGATAATTATGTTTATGGCAAATGTCTCTGGCCAGGATATAAGGAACTGCACACTTATGATTGATGATGCCAATGATATGACGCTGAACTATCCTGCCCAAGGCTTAATTGAATTCACAACTTCACTAGCTGTTGGCAATTATAGATGGAAAATAAGGTGCCTTGATACCTTGCTGAACCAGTATGATTCAGAAGAGAGGCATATCTCAATCCTGGCTGCCACATCATTTAGCCCCGGCACGACTGACTTTTCAGCAGTTGACATGACAAATATTACTAACCTCACTTTGATAAAAGCAGGGTTGGGGAAGGTAGTTTTTGATGAGAATGTCAACTTATCTGCAGGAAGAGACCTTAATAGCATAGTGGTAATGGGAGGAAACAGCTTCTATGTAGATTCGGCAAGCGCACCAGAGCTCAACAGGCCGGCGACAATCAACCTGTATGGGCTTGGAATAGACAACCCAGTGATACTCAGGGATGGCCTGTACTGCGGAAGCTGCAGCATACTCTCCTATAATGGGAACATAACATTCACGGTGCCTGGGTTCAGCAACTATACTGTTACTGAAAATTCTGAACTTAGTGTCTGGGACGACACAGACTATGCGCAGAGATTGCTTTTCGATGATGTCAGGTTCTATGCAAACTACACTTCAGTCAGCACAGGGCTCCCTATAACCGGACCTACTATCAGCTGCAATATCTCTATTGACGGGATAGGATCATTTATCCTGGGCTATAATCTCTCATCAGGATTATATGAATATAACACAAGCCTTCCAGGAACAGGGACCTATCCTTATTCGGTCATATGCGACGACTCCTCAGACACATATACAGGAATCAGCCTTGCGGACAATGCAGTCATCATGGCCTCAATTGTCTTGGGAGCAGGAAATGTCACAGTGATAAAGAACGAAAGAGGGAATATAAGCAGCAATCCGGGCACCATAAATATAGAGAGAGGCAATGTCTCTTCTCTTGGCATTGAAAGCATATCTCTCTCTCCTTCATGGCAAGGATTCTACGGGAATGTCAGCGGAGCGATATCCCTGCAGACTCCAGCAGGTGAAGTGCTCTATGATTGGTCTAATATGGGCGGGATAGGAGAAGTATATGCCAGCAGGTCACCTTCTGTAGACTTCGCGACAGTCGACTGCACAGATCTTGGGGGCATAGCAGCTGAAGAAGCATTCCTTGGCCAGACAGCAAATGACTCAGACAGCGTGACGCGCACATTCAATAAGACCGCGCACCCTGCATTTAGGATTGGCAATGTGAATATCACGCAGGATATATGCAGGTCTACGAACATATACGTAAATGGTACATCGCAAGACCAGACTTTCTTTGAGGTGCTCGTAAGCGACGCGGCAGAGAACCTTGTGTACACAGCTATCATGGAACAGAAAAAAAC
>JAAXVZ010000173.1 GCA_013335235.1 Nanobdellota archaeon
TACACCCTGAGCGAAATATATTATATATAAATATTACTACTTATCAGTAATTTCAATTAAGTCATTTAGTTTAATGGCGCGAATTATATATATATAGCAAAAATTAGTCCCATATATCATGCACAGCAGGGATTCTAGGTATATCGCGATATCCCTCTGCACATTGTTCATATTGTCTAATCTGGCGTGGATCATGCTTGACAACAGGCCTCTCTCTGCCGAGGACATGATAATCCAGCAGCAAGTGAACAAGATAATCTATAGCACAGACAAGATAAGCACAATCTTGGAGCTTGATTATCCGTTTCTCGTGCCAGCTATCCTTTCATTATTCTGGCCAATATTTAACCATGATACATACCTGTATGTGAATCTTGCCTTCATCCCGCTCTTGCTAGGTTCAATCTATATTCTTGCTGAAGGCGAGAGAAAAAAGCTTGGGCCTATAGCAATCGTCGTCAGCCTGTCATTTCCACCGATAATCATCATGTCCAGGGTGCTATATGACCAGTTCATCCTGATCGCCCTTTACTCTTTGTTCCTTCTCATGTTAGTCAAGTCAGATTGGTTTAGGAAACCTGGATATGTTGCAGGGGCAACAGCTGTGGCAGTATTATGCTTATTTGCCAGGTATACTATCGCCCCTTTCCTTGCAGCATCCTATCTCACAGCAGGGTATTTTTCAATAAGGCAAGGCACCGAGAAAAAAAGATTAGTGAATTTTGCAGTATCTTTGGCTATAACAATCATTGCTGCCTGCGCTTATTATCTGACTCACCCATTTATGTTCTTCGCCTACACACAGCCTGCCACGACCACGCTTGCATTTTCTGCAGAGAGCGTGTTTTTAGCGTTCAAGCATATCATATTGAATCAGGCAGGGATTGCAAATTTCATATTGCTTACTTCATCGTTTATAGTTTGTATATATTTAAGGATGCCTTGTTTAAGCCAGAAGTCTTCATTTTTTCTAGCTTCAGCATTGCTTCCGCAGGTATTCTTCATAATATTCCCTTACAAGAGCTGGCTTCCGACGACTGCAGGTCTGATTCCGCTCGCCATCTTAATGGCAATCCTGATTTCAAAGCTAAATCAATATGCTTGGCTGCTGCCACTGACCTTCGCTTTGATGTTCCTGATGCCTTTGCCTGCTGAATCGTATATATCTCATAGGACATATAACGAGGGGCAGTACATAGGAGGAGTATGTCTTCTGAAAGTATGCAGGCTACACATCCTCCCCTTCAGGACTGAATCATTCTACCAGCACCTGACACCCCTTGTTGTTGATGAGAGCGATGAACAGGTGAGTGATCTTCTAGACAGCATTGAGCCAGAGTCATCTGTCTTGTTCCTTATCCAAGACAGATATCTTCATCCACATGTCCTTAAGCATTATTCTGAGGTGAACAGGAAAAGGCTGTATCCCGCGTCCATCTATATGGCTCACGAATTTCCGGAAGAGATAATACCTGAGAGCCCGGCAAATTATTCATGGATTAGGCGGTTTGATCATATTATTGCTCCCTCGAACGGATTCATTTCAAGCAAGAAAGAGGGCAGGTACGCAATGCTCTATGACATTATTGACTCAGAAGAGTTCAAGGAGGGATATGTGCCTGAGAAGAGCTATGTCTTGAGGGATTATAGGCTCCCTGAGTTCACTTGGAAGGATGGCAGCAAGGGCATAATCCTGTATAGAAGGAAGTCAGCGCAAGAACCAAGGCAGCCTTCTCTTCCTTAGGAACTCTTTTAGCTTCTTTTCAATATCTGCTACTTTGTACAGCGCTTCCTGTCTCCGGAATTCCTTTGGATGGTGTATTGTCCTCGACCCGGATTCTTTATATTTCAGCTTCTTGTGGAGCATCTCATGGTACATCACATAGTCAAGTAGAGCTGGCTCTGGCTCCAGCACCTTGGTTATCCTTATGGTATCAGTAGAATGGTCGTATGTCCCGAGTGTCCTAAGGTTATCTCCGCTCCACTCGAGGTTAGGCTGCATTATCATACCGTGAAAATATTCCTCGTTCACTCTTTTGAAAGATTCCTCTAGCACAGGGTCTGATTTATTGACTTCAGAGTATGATGAGAGCTTCTTTGTGAATATTTCGTAAAGCTCTATTTCCATAGTCTTAATCTTGGTCTTGTGGACCTTGTTCAATAATGACTGGATAAGCCCTATCTTCAAGTCATCTGACATCTCTTTCCATTTATGCGATAAGCGGAACTCCATCTTGGTCCTTGAGAAGATGACTTTTGCATTGAACCCTGAGAACGCTCTGGAGTACTTGATCTCTGCATCGAAAACAACATCCTTCTCAGGATAGAGTGAAGAGAATGCTGCAGAGACTAGCTTGTCCATAATTGCAATATAATGAATCGGTTTAATTAAACTTTGGGTCAGGCAATTATTTATAAAATTGCCAACGTAAGTTGATGATTCTGCTCAAGATGCTCGCTTCCCTGACAAGAAAGGGAAAAGGTATATTCAAGGTGCTGTGCATGATAGACTATTTTTTCAGGTTCTTCACAAGGTCTATCCTGATACATTTGCTGTTTTCCTGGCTGAAGTTGCCGAGCTTCGTTGTGATACTTGGATTCCTTCTTGGAGCGATCATAGATATCCAAGACTTCATGGCAGAGATGGGAATAAGAAAAGTATAATGGGACTGAAACAGATTTTGCTAGTGCACTCTTTTCTTGTTTTTAAGGTCTGAGAAGAGCTGGTTCATCTTCTGGATACCTGTAACAAATCCCGGGCTGCCGTCCCGGCTTGTTTCAAAGCATGCTATTACGTCATCAATCTCACTCTTGAAAAGATCATCGAACGGCATATTCCCATTGAATTTTTTTGCTTCTCTAAGGCAAGCTAGTGCTCTCTGGACATCTGGCTTGCTTTTTGTTATGTTCTCATAAGCCTTGACGACATTCTCAGCCAGTGTATCTCTTACCATCAATATCTCCTCTCATTCTTGTCCACTATATCCAGACACAAGGATATCATCTCAACACCTGGGAACTTTCCTGTCTTGACAAAATCCTGTGCTGCCTCGTGCACCAGCCTGTAATCTGCAAGGTCGACCACTTCGTATTCTCCGAGCTGCCTCACTATAGAGTCGAAGTCATGCGGTATCTCATGCACGTGCTTTGCAAGCCTGTCCTTCATCAGCTCTATGATGATACGGTCGCTTGAGACAACAAGCTGCGCCAGCTGCATCTTGTGCATGTCAAACAGGTGCTTTATACTCCTCTCCTCTTCTTTTGCATCAATGTGGACCAGCTGAGGCTTATCTTCCACCATGATGAACTCGTCCTTCTCTTCAACAACAGGGATCGGATCCTGCACTACAACTTTCTCAGGAGGGTGCGTTATATCTATCTGGTCTATGGCATCCAAGGATATGAATTCGTCATCATCTGCCTTGCCAGTGGCTGCATCCTGCTTTATCTCGTTTGGCAACGGCGCTGAGCCTGGAACAAGCTCTGCTTGGAGGATATAGACAACATCTTTCTTCATCACCCATTCAACTTTGGCATCACCTAGCTTTGACATTTTTTTTAGCTGCCTTGCAATCTCAAGGATCTCTGCGTCTGAAAAGAGCTGCTTTGAGCCGCCTTTCGCTGCAGTGATATTCAAATCAGTATCCAAAGTATAGGTATCAAAAACACCATCCTGGTAGTATCCAAGGCAGGCCTGGATCCTCAATTCCTTATTTGATATGTCTGCGACCCCGCTTTTATCTCCGTCTATTGCTCTTTCTACAATGATGGATTTTGCAGGATCATTCAGTATGTTCTCAGGCGTAATGAATGTCGTGAATCCTTCAAGTATTGCTGCAAGGAACCTGTCCTTGCCTTTTGCAATGAGCCGTGTCTCACCTATGATTGATACTTCTACTTCTTCTGTGTGAAGAAAAGAGGCAGCGCTCTTCCT
>JAAXVZ010000174.1:0-923 GCA_013335235.1 Nanobdellota archaeon
ATCTGCTTGATTATTATCTCTTTAGAACTTGCAGCTTCTGCTGCTGAATATATCTTCATGCATATAAGGATGGGAAAAAGGTATAAAAACGTTATGCATCTATCTCTGGCTGAGAGATCCGTTCATAGAATATCTCTTTATTTATCTCACGGTTCAGCTCTTTTTCAATCTCATCGATGATATCTCTCATGCTCTCCACCTCTTGCCAAGCGTGATCCACTTGATCTGCTTAAAAAAAATATCGTCCATATCGTCTGTCCTTACCATTTTGCATCACCATTGAATGCTTTGGGCAGTTTCCTTTATATAGCTCGCAACAGGAAGTCCAGTGAAGGAGAGAAGGTGTCCAGTGGCTACTTTGAAGGGTAGAGATGTGCAGCGAGGTTAGGATGCAGATCTGCCTTATTTAGCTCAACCCATCTATCAAGAGGTATCACCCCGTGAACATAAGGCGATTCTTTTATGCACTTAACAGAGTGCTCATAGATTTTATTCTCATTAGCTGCTGCCCAGGCGCCCAGGGTGTTTATGTTCACAGGAAATGATAGATGCTCAACAAATTCAGGTTTTGGCATGCCGATAGACTCTAAATTCTCATATAAAACAGAGATTGACCTTCCTGTTGCCTCATAGATCATTACCAGTGCATTGGCCAGACCATATGAAGAAGAAAACCTAGTGAAATGGCTGATTAGGCCTACATCTCTTTCAAGAGGTGTCTTTTCTATGATTGAAAACAAGTCTTTTGTAGGAGTATATACATTCCTCCCGTCTATTTTTTCTATGTGGATTATCTCTTTTCCTGCTTCTCTGTTTGCTGATGTAGCCCAGTATAGCATGCTTAATTCATTAGGATTTCCTTTGTCAGTAATATCGTCGAAATCTTCCATTGCGAAAGTTCCTGCGTCTACTCCCAAGAATTC
>JAAXVZ010000174.1:933-3921 GCA_013335235.1 Nanobdellota archaeon
TAACAAACCTAAATACAAAGCTTTGCATCCCTGTGTCCATAAGTTTGGAAAACAAGAAATTATTATACGTGAGTTTATCAAGCAAAGGACCATATTTCTCTGTCAATACTCTTGTATCTTCATTCTCAAAAAAGGATCCTTCAATTTTGAGGACTCTATAATTGTAGTCAATAAACAGGTTTCTTCCGCGTAAATAGTCCTTTTCCCAATCCATCCCACTGAACATAGATTTATGAAAGTCTCGTGAAATAAACTTATCATCAATCCCTTCAGGGCAATGAGTCCAGAGATATATCTCATGGGGTGACCTCGCTATCGCAAGCGGGAGGGCTGCCTCATATAGGGCTTTACCAGCATCTTCCTTGGTGAAGATATCACCAATCCGAATAGTAGGGAACGACTCGCATTTTCTTGGGAGAAACTCTATATCCCTTGCATCAGGTGGCAGCTTTTCAGGATCCGAATCAAGAGATGTCCCCAATTTATGTTCTAATGTAACATCCTGGACCATTGCGATACCTTCAATCTTTTCTTGATTATAAGCAGCGTAGACATCAGCTCCTCTGATCCAATCTAAGATGTAGGTCAGCATCCTTGGAGAATCATTATAATAATCTTCAGCAAAGGCTATTATTGGTTGGAGGTCAGATGTCTTGGCTATTTTTATAATTTGAGACATCTCAGCCGCCTGCATATTTTACAGGATTATCAAGATATCTTAAAAAATCATTAACTGAATACGAGACTATATGTGAAAACCCCATCAGCAACCGCTTCCCTGGTGTGCTATATCTCTCTAGATAAGCTGGCTGCTTCAATGTTTCATGGCCAAACTCGATAGCGTTAATTCCTTTAGACAACATTTTCTCTAATACTTGTTTATTGCTGATTTTTGCTAAAAAATTATCTTCAAACTCAATGCTGTAAGGTTCACCTGCGCTAGATTCCCATGCAGCCAGTTGCCAATATTGGCCAAAAGGGAATTTCATTTGCTGCACCCCTGAAGCAGTTGGCAGATGGATAACAAGGCCTCTTGTGATATCATACTCTTTATCTCCTGAATCTCCAATCGGAGTGACGAAGAATCCCTTTTTTTGGAAATAATCTGCCATGCAATTCCCGTATTCTGCCTTCATGGAAAGGAGCATAGATGGATCCTGGGTCTGGAGGTATCCGACAACTAAACTTCCTATCGGCCTTGTTGGGTCATATAAGGTAGGATCAAGAACAAATTCAAGTGGGATTGCAGGCATCTTTCTCAATGTCCCCATGACAGTCGATGTCCCATTGAACCTGTTACCTATATAATTGAAAAAGTTGAATCCTTTCACATATGCCTCTGCATGTGTATGAGAGCTGTGAATACCAACAATCTCTTCGACAGGGAGCTTCAAACCGACTATATCCTGATAAGTGTATTCAAACCAGACAGCGAATCCTTCTTTCAGAAAATCTCTTGCAGTTTGATTTGTATTTCTATTCCCTTGGAATGCTAAGGACAAGGTATATTGCCAATTAGTGGCCCTTTGGATTGCGTGGCCTATAGTATGCACCTGTGCGTGCCTCCAAAATGCATCGTCCATCTGATTCGTTACTGTATATATTACTCCTTCTTCACCTGCCAAGGGAGATTCTACAATTGGTGCATCTTGAACATGCCGTAAACCTTCAGCAACAAATAATTCTTCATTGAAATCAAGAGGTCCGACAACAGAATTGCCTTGCCTATAATATTGCCTGAGTGCATCTTCAAAAGATTCCATGGGCTTTACTATCAACTGGAAATCAGGGATAGCTATTCCTGATTTTTTAAGTTCCTTAGTCGCAACACTATATGTTGCGTTAATATCAGCTTCCATTGTAGCTAGCGAGGATACCATCACTAAGACAATAATTAGATTTACTTTATAAATCTTTCTAATTTTCACCACTAATTAGTGGTGTTAATTTTCCGTCTAATGCGCTCAAAAGAACCCTCACTTTTTTTAACTCCAGAAAATTCATAGGGAACATGATAGTCCTCCTCACTGACTTCAGCCAGTCTGAATACGTCGGCATAATGAAAGGCGTGATAGCCAGGATATCACCCAAGTCTCAGATCATAGACCTTTCTCATCAGATAAAAACAGTCAAGCAGGGCGCATGGGTCCTCCTGCAGAGCTATAAGTCCTTCCCTGAAAACACGGTCTTCTTATGCGTTGTAGACCCAGGAGTCGGCTCAGGGCGAAAGCCAATAATAGTGAAGACAAAAGACTATACATTCATCGGGCCAGATAACGGTCTCTTGTGGAAGGCTACCTCTGAGAATTTAATAAGTGATATTAGAGAGATCCTCTCAAATAAAGCCATTAGCTCAACATTCCATGGAAGGGATGTGTTTGCTCCATGCGCTGCAAGGCTTGACTCTGGCGAAAAAACAGAGTCAAAAACTATCAAAGATATAGTGAAACTAGATTTCAAGCTGGATGACAGGACAGGAGAGATTGTCCACATAGATTCTTTTGGAAACATCATAACAAACCTGCCGCATATCGGTGCTGAGTCATACTTCGTCTCTTCTGGCAAGTTCAATGAGCACCTCCTCTTCCATAAGACATATGCTGAAGCAAAAGAAAACGAGCTTTTCTTGATTGAAGGCAGCTCAAAAACACTGGAGCTATCGATAAAAGGCAAGGATGCGTCAAAAGTAACTAAACTAAACCTGGGTGCGGAGATCGACATCAGATGATCGGCCTATACATCGGCAGGTTCCAGCCATTCCATAACGGCCATCTGAAATATATTCAGCGATGCTTGAGCTTCTGCGATAGGATAATATTAGTTCTGGGGACAATAGAGGAACACGGGACTGAGAAAAACCCATTCCCCGTAGATGAAAGGAAGAGGATGATAACTTCCGCTCTCAAAACTGCTGGGATCTATGAAAAAGTGATGATGCTTACAGCAAAGGATATCCCCGGAGATGATGAAGCGTGGTATCGGCAGGTA
>JAAXVZ010000175.1 GCA_013335235.1 Nanobdellota archaeon
GCCCCTTTCTCAGGGAAACCGCCGCAGCCAAGCCCTCGGGTCGTATCTTTACCGATAAGGAACTTGAGATCAGACTCAGTGACGTCGAGATGTTGCTTGTCCGTATTACACGCTATGATTGTGGCGCCCTTGACGCCCTTGTGGTAGAGCCAGTTAACCATATTGTTTCCTGCGCCACCTGCGCCGATAACCTTTATTGTTGCCTGGTTTAATTGAACTCCCTCAAACTCGGGTGCTGCTCCTTTCAATGCGTTTTCTCCGAAATCCATGTAGACCCCCACCTTGTCTTTGTGTTTTATATTCTTG
The DNA here is from genome assembly GCA_013335235.1 of Nanobdellota archaeon. Taxonomy (GTDB): domain Archaea; phylum Nanobdellota; class Nanobdellia; order Woesearchaeales; family GW2011-AR15; genus JAAXVZ01. Next base: position 307 of record JAAXVZ010000175.1, read on the forward strand.
AGTATATAGTTAATACTAGCAATAACTTTAAATACTAGTTCGCAGTATACTCTTCTTCAGAAGACGCCAATCTTCGCACGCCAATGCAAGTGTTTGTTTTTTGCCTGTTATCGTCGAAAAACGCCAATTTTTCTTGTTGTAACAGTTTAATTTACGCCCACAAACCCAATGAAACATATTGTACTGTTAGTACTATTTAAACTTTTTTATAATCAAACATATAGTTTTTAGAATATAGTTCTAGAGAAATTCAATAAAAATAAAGACGAGAAACTACTTCTTTCCTTTCTTGGATAACGCATCTTTTCCAGCGTCTACAAACCCGCCGACAAGCCTTGAGATCTTGTCAAATATGAGCGGATTCTGCAATACTCTTTCGATATTCTTGACCCTGGAGCCGTAGCTTTCGAAAAAACATACATTCTCAAGCATATAATGCGTCGGCGCAGGAACAACTTCGTCAGGATAGCCTATAGGTATGACTGCCTGCGGCCTGATCTCTTCAGGGATGTTCACCACGCGCCTGAGCATAGCCTCGTCAAATGCGCCTATCCATGAGCTGGCAAGGCCGAGCGAATGCGCTGTCAGGAGCATGTTCTCGATGCAGGCAGCGACATTCTGGATGGCGTATAATCTTTCGCCTCTTATGCCGTAGAACTGCCTTATCTTCTCTATCTCTGAACAGACGACTAGGATTACTGGTGCCTCTCCAATCCACATCTGCTGCATGCAGGCTTCAGCGATCTTTGCCCTGTTATCCTGGTTCTTAACTAAGACAAAGCGCCAGTTCTGGATATTGCCTGCTGAAGGCGCGTACCTTCCAGCGTCGAGAACAACACCTAGGATCTCCATAGGGACATCCTGGCTTGTAAATTTTCTGATAGATCTTCGGGTAGCGATAGCCTCGAAGACATTCATCTTGATATTGACTGGGTTTACACCCTCTTCAATTCTGTTTGGTTCAGGAAGTTCATCTGCCATAAGGTTGTTTGATTATATTCAATTTAAATACTTTGCCCAAATTAGTGCTGTTCTAAATTTGGAACATTGTTCCAAAAATGGAAAAGTATAAATATCCCGTCAATAACCATATAATGAAGATGGAACCGCCTGAAGTCTTGCTTGGTCTTCTTGATCAGAAGGTTGTAACGATACTCCGGCTTTTCCTAAAGGATGACTCTAAACAATATTATCTAAGGGAGATATCAAAAGCGACCAAAGTCAGCTTAGGCTCAACCCACCGGATCCTGAACCGGCTGGTAAATAGCCAGATCCTGAAAGTCACGGAAATCAAGACAGCCAAGATCTACTCGCTTGAGCCAAACCGGACAGTTGAATACCTTAAGACATTGATTGAGGTTGACTGCGTTGCGCAATTTGTGGAAATCGCAAAAAATTTGGCTGGAGTGGATGAGATCCTGCTTCTTGCAAAGGACAAGACAAAAGCGAATGTGCTGATTTTAGGCACACTAGACAGCACAGAATTACGCAAGATTTCCTGGGAGCTCAAAGAAAAATATCAGTTCACCATAAACCACATGTCTTTGACAAAGGAACAATATGATCAGATGTCTTCTATGGGTCTTTACCCTGGCACAAAAAAAAGCTTGTTCAGAAAAAATTAAGTTAGATAAGCAAATAGTTTATTAGATACCTTGAAAGATAGTTAAACTATAAGCCAACCACTAAAAAATACAATAAACTTACTATTACTATAAATTATAGCGAAAACAACATATAATAATTCTGCTGCTCCAGGAAAACACATAAGCCGACCTGGCTCTGGCTTTCCATGAATGAAAGAACTTCACCGATTTCTTTTCCAGCGTATTTTTTCTGGAAAACCGCATAGCTGCATTTTATTTCTCCAAGTGTTCTAAGGTGGCTCCAGACGAACCAGCTCGAGTGTTCTGGCGTATACTCTCCCTTGCTTAAGATATCTGTCCAGGCAGGGATATTTCCCTCTTTCATTAATTCTTCAAGTTTCTGGCTAAAACCTTCGCTTGGAAAGTAGAATTGCATAGGTCTGCAGGATTATAAAACTATATTAATGCCTTTTCAATCTAGGAGCTGGATGGTTCCGGCAGATCTTCTTTTCCCGCATGACGTTGTAAGAGATGAGCAATCAAAGCTCCTTGAGAAGGTCGAGAACTGCGTTTTATACAAGAAAAACCTTATAGCCCATGCGCCGACAGGGCTTGGAAAAACAGCGGCAACTGTCGCCCCTGCGCTTTCATATGCCCTGAAAAACAACAAGACTGTCCTTTTCCTCACAAGCAGGCACACGCAGCATAAGATTGTCATTGATACGCTAAGAGAGATAAGGGAAAAGTTCGGGACCAGGTTTTCAGTTGCGTCAATAATAGGGAAGAAATGGATGTGCCTGGTACCAGGGACTGAAGCCCTATATTCAAGCGACTTCGCTGATTACTGCAAGAAAGCAAGAGAGGAGAGGAAGTGTGAGTTCTATGTAAACGCAAGGAAGAACCAGGGTGCTTTCACAGTGAAAGCTACAGCAGTCCTTGAAAGACTGAAAGAGCTGCCACCTATGACCACAGAGCAGGTCATAAAAGAAGGCAGCCTTGAGACTATGTGTCCATATGAGCTGTCGCTTGGCCTTGCAAAGAGCGCAAGAGTCATAATCGCAGATTATTATTATCTGTTCCACCCAGACATAGGAGATAACTTCCTCCAGAGATCAGGGAAAGAGATAAAAGATTTTATTGTGATTGTGGATGAAGCGCATAACCTGCCATACAGGCTGAAGGACCTGGCTTCAGAGCACTTGTCAGGCCCAACACTCAGAAGGGCGATAAGGGAAGCCAAGAAGACAGGGAATGAGAAGATAATATCCAAGCTGGTCGAGATCCAGGACATATTGAACAGACTTACAGAGAGGTTTTCACCAGGAGAAGAAAGGATAGTGAAGAAATCTGACTTCGAGCCAAGCGAATATGATGATGCAATCGAAGAATTGGAAGAGGCTGGGACTGCCATAAGGGAAGTGCAGAAGCAATCATATGTCGGATCTGTCGCGACATTCATGAAGTCATGGCTTGGAAAAGAGGAAGGCTTTGCCAGGATAATCTCACTGAAGAAAGGGCTCAAAGAGACTTATATCCAATTATCATACAGGTGTCTTGATCCAAGCGTCGTCTGCAAGGACACGATAAATAGCACTCATTCGACAATACTGATGTCAGGAACATTGCAGCCGACCTCTATGTACAAAGAGATGCTGGGCATAGAGAATTGTGAAGAGTCTTCGTATAAGGACCCTTTCCCGAAGACAAACAGGCTGAACCTTGTCTTCCCGAAAACAACGACTGCATATAAGGCACGAACTGAAAACCAATATACAGATATTGCAAACACACTTGCTGAGATGATTAAGCTCGTTCCAGGAAACAGCGCAGTATTTTTCCCTAGCTATTTCATAAAAGAGAAAGTGGAATACTTGTTACAGCAGAAAGTCCATAGGACCATCATCTCAGAAGTGTCTGAGATATCAAAGCAGGAGAAGCAGGATATGCTGGACCGCTTCAAGACGTACAAGGAGACTGGCGCAG
>JAAXVZ010000004.1:0-12082 GCA_013335235.1 Nanobdellota archaeon
GACCAGTTCCTCTGCGGTTTCTCTGTGGAGGTTGAGCCTGAACTGGTCGATATCTTTTTCAGGAAGCACTTTCATATCCATCTTTTCCAGGTTCAGGAATTGGTTTACAGTCTCCCTGTCATTTGACAAGTATGATACCATTATCTTCCCTATGAGAGGATACCCTCCATGCAAGAGCAGCCTGGACAGTATCTTCATATATTCATAATATCTCCTTGTGAAATTGTGCTCATCTTTTACCTTGCTGTAGATATAGCACCTTTCTTTATACGCAAGAGCTGTTTCCATATTCTTTGTCAGGTTATAATATATGCGGAGGGAGAACCATTGGCATATCGCTTCCTCGAACCACTCTATATACATCTGGTCCTTTGACTTGTTCTGGGAGAGGCATGAATGCATCTGCTCATGTATCAGCAATATTGGCGTGAATGAAGAGCTGACTCTTTTATTAAGGAAATAGACTCCTGCGCCTGCGTTCCCCTCGAATATTGTTATAGATGATGCACCTTTCAGCTCGAAGCTCTCCAGTCCTTCAGGGAAGCTGTCTTCGAAAAATATCGAACGTGGCTTGAAATCAAGCCCAAGGATCTTTTTCACTTCCTGCCTGATCTTCGGGAGCATATCCCTCCAAAGCTGCTCGTCAAACTGCTTAGGAACAGTATCAATCCCTTTCCTCAATACCGAGAGGTCAGACTCCAGCAGCAAATTATGCGCAAGCCCCTTCTTTGTCTTGACAATATTTTTTAGCTTGACATCTGTCGCTTCAGAGTATTCATTAGCTTCATTGAAGTGCGTATCTATAAGCGGATATAGGGTCGGCTTGTGGTACACAAGCCTGCTCCTGAAAAATATATCCTCTATTATCCTTAATTCTGAGAGGTTTATCATATCATCCGCCTAACTTTGTTGTTTTTATATAGTTTTTCATTAAATTGCGGACTTCAAGCTCACTTTCTATGTCGTCGTAAGTCAGGCCTTCCCTTTCCATCAAGATGGTCACAAAATAAAGAAGGTCTGCGACCTCCCACACAAGATTCTCCCTGCTTTTGAACTCTGCTACCTCCTTTGCCTCTTCTCGTATCTTCTCTTTTAGCAGCGCAGGGTCAGCAATGGCTTTAGCTGTGAAAGTGCCTGTCCCTGCTCTTGACCTTATAATCTCGCTCAATGTCCTTAAGCTAAATCTCTTGTCCCCAAAGCAGCTATAGGTCCCATTGTGGCAGGAGACACCTCTCTGCCTGACAGTGTAGATCATGGTATCTCCATCGCAGTCGATTTCTACCCTTACCAGCTCCTGTGTGTTCCCTGAGGTCTTGCCCTTTTCCCAGAGCTCTTTTCTTGACCTAGAGTAATATATGCCTTTTCTCTCTTTCAATGACTTTGTGGCAGATCCTTCAGAGCTGTATGCAAGCATCAGTGTCTGGCCTTCAGTATCCTTGACTATTGTCGGCACAAGCCCTTTTGAAAAATCGAGCATAGCCACAACGCAGCTTTCAAGGTCTATCTTTTTTTTGTAGAACGCCATCCCTACTACTGCATCTATCTTCTCTCTTTGCAGCATGATTGCGTCTTCCTGGCTTGATATGCCTCCAGCATACATTATCTTTTTTCCTGTTGCTTTCCTTAATTCAACAGCAGTTGGCATATCTATTCCTTTCATCGTGCCTTCGTTGTTGACGCATGTGTAAAGGAAACCTGAGCAGTATTTCTCTAATTTTTTTGCCAGTTCTATCGGGCTTTGCAGCCCATCCTTCTTCCATCCTTCTGTCACGACCTTATTGTCTCTTGCGTCTAATGCGATTATTATTCTCTCTTTCGGAAGCTTTGCAAGGAACTCTGGGTCAGTTCTTGTCCCTATTATCAGCTTCCCTGCTCCAGCTTTCAATAGCTCATATGCAATCTCGACAGTCCTTATGCCGCCGCCGACATTGCAGTTGCATATCCTGCATATCTTTTTCACAAGAGCGATGTTGCTTCCCCTGTCAAATGCAGCATCAAGGTCAATCAGATTTATTTCTGGGAAGACAGAGAACTTTCTCGCAAGTTCAAGAGCATCTTTCTCAAACTCTTTTTTTCTAGGGTCTCCATTGACAAGCTTCACAGCTTTTCCGTCCATTAGGTCTATACTTGGGATTATCATTTTTTCACCTTTATCTTATTCATCTTACATTCACTTTGTTCTTTTTCAGGTATTTTTTGATGTCCTGGATGTTGTATTCACTATTGTGCAGGATCGATGCAACGAGAGCAGCATCTGCCTTCCCTTTTTCCAGCGCATCAAATATCGTTGAAGGATTGCCTGCGCCAGAGGATGCTATAACTGGAATTTTCACACAGCCTGAGATATTCCTCAGGAGCTCAAGGTCATAGCCTTCCTGTGTTCCGTCCCTGTCAATCGAATTCACAAGGAGCTCGCCTGCGCCGAACAGCTCGCACTGCTTTGCGAATAGGACAGCATCGAGCCCAGTCCTCTTTTTTCCGCCGTAGATATATGCCTCATAGTTGTACTCTGTCTTCTTTGCGTCTATTGACACGACAATGCATTGCGATCCGAATTTCCTCGATGCCTCTATTATGAGTCCAGGATCAAGGATTGCCTGGGTGCAGAGTGCAATCTTGTCTGCTCCTGCTCTCAATAGCCCGCTTATTTCCTCTACACTTTTTATGCCGCCGCCGACAGTGAAGGGTATGCGTATCTTCTCAGCGATCTTTCTAACTAGCTCTACTCTCGTCTTCCTTTTCTCGATTGATGCTGAGATATCAAGGAAACAGAGCTCGTCAGCGCCGTCTCTGTAATACTTCTCTGCAAGCACTATAGGATCTCCGACTATCTTCAATCTTTTGAACCTTGTTCCTTTCACAACCTTTCCGCCTTTCATGTCAAGGCATGCGATTATCCTTTTTGTTAGCATCTTATGTCACCGAAATTTTTCAGCAATCTCAGCCCGTCCTCTCCTGATTTCTCAGGGTGAAATTGGACAGCGTAGATGTTATCCTTTTCAACAGCGCTTGCAAACTCTATCCCATAGCCTGTCATTGCCGATATCAGAGAGCTGTCTTCTGGAAGAGCGTAATAAGAGTGCACGAAATAGAAAAATGCACTTTTTGGAACGCCTGCAAACAGCCTTGATTTTTTCATCAGCCTGATATCATTCCAGCCTATCTGAGGCACTTTCTGGCTGGTGAATCTGGGAACAGTCCCTTTGATTATGCCTAATCCCTTTGTTCCTGGGTCTTCTTCTCCTTCATCAAACAGGATCTGCAGCCCGACACATATGCCGAGATATGGTTTCCCTTTTCTGATCTCAGACTTTATCACTCTATCTAGCTTGCCTGCCTTGAGGTTTGCCATGACATCAGAGAACCTTCCCTGGCCTGGCAGGATGATCCTGTCTGCCTTAGTGATATCTGCAGGGTCAGATGTTATCTTCGACCCCAGCTTCAGGCAATCCAGGGCGTTCTTCACGCTGCCTGTATTCCCTCCTCCATAATCTATTATCGCTATCATCATATCACACCTTTTGTGCTTGGTATATCCTCTACCCGTTGATCTATTGCTGCAGCCTGCCTCAGGGCCCTTCCGAAAGCCTTGAATATCGCCTCTATCCTGTGGTGGTCGTTCCTGCCCTGCGTCAGGAGCTTGATGTGCAAGGTGACTTTTGCTCCCTGGCTGAAGCCTGAAAAAAAATCATACACAAGCTCTGTCGCAAGGTCGCCTACTTTCTCTCTGTCGAACTTTGCATCGAATGCCAAGAGAGGACGGCCTGAGATGTCGATTGAAACCAGCGCAAGCACCTCATCCATAGGCAGTATCGCAGTTCCAAATCTTGTGATGCCTTTTTTATCTACAAGAGCTTTTGAAAAAGCCTCTCCAAGGACAATCCCCATATCCTCCACAATGTGGTGCTCATCGACATACAGGTCTCCTTTTGCATCTATCTCTAAGTCAAAGAGCGAGTTCTTGATGAGAAGGTCGAACATGTGGCTCATGAAACCTAGCGGAATAACGACTTTTGATTTTCCTGAACCATCAAGGTCAATAGATAATTTGATGTCAGTCTCTCTTGTCTTCCTCTCGATCCTTGCAGCTCTCATCTCAGCACCTCGCAGATTTCGTTAATGCTCTCAAGGACTATTGCAGCGCCTGCAGAGCCAAGCAACCCTTTTGTATTTTCAGAGGGTGATGGAGGGACTATCCCTATGCAAGGGATGCCGGCGCTCTTTGCAGCATTGATGTCATCAACAGTATCACCGATGTAAATTGCATTTTTTCCTTTCAATGCTTTTTTTGCAATGAGGATACCTTCTGGATCAGGTTTTCCTTCTCTTACATCATCCAACGTGATTATAGTGCTGAAAAATCTTCTCAGGCAGAACTTGTCTATTGTATAATCAGCGTCTCTTTTCGGCCTGCCTGTGACTATACCCAGCCTGAATCTATTTGATAATCTCTCTAAAATCTCGATATCAATTATCAACTTCTCGTTATCTATCTCTCCCCCAAGGTATATCTTGTCGAATCTCCTGATGACTTCTTCTTTTGATACAGAGACATTGTTGTCTTTCAGTATCGCTATTGTGCAATCCCAGTCATTGTTCAGCCCGCCTCTCTCTTTGTACTTCTGGATCTCTTCAAAGCTGACGCTTTTTTCCATGAATGACTCAGCAGTCTTCTTTATCGCGACCCGATAAGATCTAGAAACGTCAACCAGCACTCCGTCCATGTCAAACAGCAGCGTGTCTAAATTGAGGAGCTTCTGTATTTTTTCAATCTCTGAAACGAGCCTTTTTGACTCTTCGAGCGTGCCAATGGTTATCCTTGCGCAGCCAGATAGGAGAGGCATGCTGCTCCTGTCCCTTATCAATATGCCCTGTCTCTTCAATATAGAGCATATCTTTTTCACATCTTCTCCAAAATCTGCAATGAAAAAATTTGCTTGTGTAGGATAGGTCTTTATCTTCAGCCTCCTGAATTCATTGAAAAGGAATTTTTTGCTTTCCTTTACACTTGAAACATAATCTGATACAAACTTCCAGTCATCCAGTGCAGCATCGAGCGCTATGCAAGCAAGTGCGTTCACAGCAAAAGGCGAACTTATTTTTTTCAGGTTTGAAATCACTTTCTCATTTGATATAGCTGCGCCAATCCTCACTCCGGCAAGGCCTGCCTGCTTTGAAAATGTCCTTGTGACAGCCAGGTTATCATACGTCTCAATAAGGTCTATGACAGATTCGCCATAGAAATCAAAGTATGCCTCATCTACAATCACCACGCCTTTTGTCTTCTCTATTATCTCTATGATTGCATCTCTCGGTATAACTGTCCCAGTCGGATTATTAGGATTGCAGAGCACGACTGCTTTTGTCTTATCAGAGATCGCTTCCAGGGAAGCGTTCTTATCAAAACCAAGATCCTTGCCAAGCAAAACCTTCTTGACTTTTGCTTCCCTTAGTTTTGCATAGAATTCAAACATGGAAAAAGATGGCTCCATCAGGATCACCTCTTCATCCTTGTCCAGGTATGCCTCCATCATCAGCCTGAGTGCGTCATCGCTTCCGTTTGTGAGAATGATGTTCCCAGGTTTTATTTTGAGGAAGGAAGCAAGCTTTCCTACTATATTATATTCAGGATAAATAGATAGGTCTTCAGCAGTTACTCTCCTCAATCTATCAATGACTTTCCTGCTGCATCCTATTGTGTTTTCCCCAAAGTCAAGCCTAATGTATTTTCTCCTTGATCCCTCTGGGTAATCATATGGTTCAAAACCCTCTACAATCTTCCTTGTTTTCATTTTGATTCACCTTCAAATCTTTTCATGCATGCGTTCTTGTGGGCTGGCAGGCCTTCCATGTCAGCCAGTGTCCCTATTGTCTCTTTCAATCCTTCAAGCCCGGGCTTTGTCAGATACTGGATTGTTATCATCTTCAGGAAATCATAGACAGAGAGCCCTGACCTGACCCTGGCAGACTCTCCTGTCGGAAGCACGTGATTGGTTCCAGAGCAATAATCTCCTGCAGCCTCGCAGCTGTAGCTTCCGAAAAAGACAGACCCTGCGTTCGTGATATCTTTCAGGATGCCTTTCTCATAGCCTATTATTTCCAAGTGCTCTGGTGCAATAGTGTTCGACAGCTCCACTGCTTGCGTTTTATCTTTCGCAATGATGATGCAGCTATAATTATCAAAAGATTGCCTGATGGTTTCTTTTGATGACAGCTTCTCTGCCTGGATCGAAAGTTCTTCCTTAACTTCTTCAGCAAGTTTTTTTGAGTCAGTAATCAATATACTTGCTGCAAGAGGGTCGTGCTCAGCCTGCGCAAGCATATCAGCAGCGACAAATCCTGGTTCTGCCTTCTCTGATGCGATGATCACAATCTCGCTTGGCCCAGCCAGCATGTCTATCCCTACTGTGCCATACAGGAGTTTTTTTGCAACTGTGACATAGATGTTCCCTGGGCCGCAAATCTTGTCGACTTTAGGTATTGTCTCAGTCCCGAATGCAAGGGCAGCGATTGCCTGGGCTCCGCCTATCTTGAATATCCTGCAGGCGCCGGCCATATCAGCAGCGACGATTATCCCTGGGTCTGCTTTTCCGTCTTTTTTCGGAGGTGTCGTGACAACGATCTCTTTCACACCTGCGATTCTTGCAGGAACGATAGTCATGTACGTTGTCGAAGGCAGGGGATATCTGCCTGCAGGGATGTAGCATCCTACTTTTTCTAGTGGCCTCAATATGACGCCGCATTTCACTCCATTTGATATCTCTGTTGTGAAGCCTTTAGGTTTTTGCGCCTGTGCGAACTTCTCTACATTTGCTATTGCTGCCTTTATTGCTTTTTTCTGTTTTTCAGTTATCTTGCTGTAGGCTTCCTTGATCTCCTTATCTGAGACAAGGATCTTTCCAGGCTCAAGCTGAACTTTATCAAACTTGAGCGTAAGCTCAAGCAATGCAGCGTCCCCTCCTTTCTTCACAGAATCAATTATATCCTGCACGCAGGATTCGACATCTGCGCTGCTGGACCTATTCCTGATCCTGTCAATGAACTCTTTTTGCGTTCCATAATCTATCATCCTGACTTCAATCATCTTTACCACCTATTACTACTATATCACTAGAGAATATCTTGTCATAGACAGAGAGGCCGATCTCATTTATCGACTTCCCGGAATAGACAATATCTATCACAAGGTCAGCAAGGCCTATAGCATAGCTTGACTCTGTGCTGCCGGCAACATAGAATTTTTCGAAAGAGTAGCCTTGCTGCTCCAAGAGATTCAGGTACTTCCTTGCAAGGAACTTGTACTTGCTGCTGATGCAGATCTTCGCTTTCCTTGGGATAGGAATCCTGTTTGCAGGGCCAAGGAGGCACAGCACAGGTTTCCCGTATATCGCTCTTTCATCATTCCAGCTGATGATTTTCAATATCTTGGTGTCTGTCCTGTAGTTCTTCAGGCAGTACTCCTTGTACAGATCCTGGCCGGTTATCCCAATAGCTTTCTTCCCTGTCTTGATAACTGACTCAAGCCAGAGAGGGACATCCTCTCCACGGACTTCAAGTTTCTCATTGCCTGCAAGACCCAGTTCGCTTATAGCAACATCCCTGTATTGCTTAAGCCCGGAATTCTTTGGGACGATAATGAAGGCAATCAGCGCTTATTTTCGCATCTACCATCTATAGACCTCCGTACTTATATATCTCCAACCTTATCAGGTTGGATCGAGCAGGTGTGTCTCCTTTCAGTCGATCACACTGAGCTAACTTATTATAGAGAAGGGCAGCAGGCGAGAATCGGACTCGCGTCTCAGGGTTTCCACTAGTGCTATCCACAGCCCTGCATTCTCCCACTGAACTACCGCTGCCATAAAGAGAACTATTGCTAATCAGGAATTTCCGGAAGATAGCCATGCCGGCAATCCCCAGGTTGGTTACTCAGAAGCTTATTACTATATCTAGAAGAATCAGATACATTGATGGCGTAAATCGCCGCAGTATGCATCGTTTATCATAGGAAATAGTGATTCATCCCATGTATTTAAATCTTTCTTTTTTACTAACTGTTGAGTGATAATTTTATAAATAACACTTTCCAGAAAGGTAAAAACACTAAGATTATAAGCAATATTTTAATATTTGCTCTGGTTTGAAACAATGATGCGGATATTATTCTTCTCGGACCTGCATAGCGATATGCGCGCCTTGCGTAGCCTGAAGGCTAAATCTGTAGATGCAGATATAGTGATGTGCGCAGGAGATCTGTCCATAATGGGTTCTGGCTTGCCAGAAGTGGTCAAAGAACTATCGCGGTTCCCTAAACCTGTCTTCATAATACATGGAAATCATGAAGATGAAGATGAACTCAAGGAGATGTGCGAAAAAAAGAAAAATCTCTCTTTTCTCCACAAGGCAGCCCATGTCATGGAGGACTATGTACTCTTGGGTTATGGGGGAGATGGCTTCTCTGCCACTGACAGCGTTTTTATGAAGGCGATTCCTTTTTTCAAGTCCCATTCAGAGGGCAAGAAACGCATAATCCTGATGACCCATGGCCCACCATATGGGACTATGCTGGACAAGTTGAACGGAAGGCATAACGGAAACAAATCATACAGGACCTTTATAGATGATGTGAAGCCGCATCTTGCGATAAGCGGGCATTTCCATGAGAACGCCGGGATCCATCACAAAATTGGCAGGACGCTTCTTATAAACCCAGGAAAAGCAGGGGCATTGGTCAAGATCTGATTTGCTCTTAGAATCTATATGGTATCTCAGAGGCAGATGGCTGGGAGAAAGCGGCTTTTGAGAGATACATATTCAGGGCGGCTCTGTTTGGGAGGGCAGTCACAGAAATTTCCGAATAGTATGGCGGTGAAAAAAATATCTCTGCAAGTTGTCTTTGCCTGAATGACTCTTCAACTGATTTATAGGCCTCGCTTTCAGGGAGGTCTGACCTTATTGCAAGATAATGTGGGATAAAGCTTGGAGTGCATTTGCTTCCCTCGCAGGTATATTTTCCGCTTCTTATTTCTACAGTGCAGTCTTTGCTTACTATCGATCTGTCTAGCCTGTCTACCAGCTCGTCAGCGAATTCCACATATTCAAAATGGCATAATGTGTCTCTTTTCGGCAGGACAAAAAGAGATTTTTTTTCAAGGACATTTCTGACCGGATCTGCGCATGGGTTTATGCGGAAATATTCTATCTTATATCTGTATGGTTCTAATATGTCCCTTACTTGGCAGACATGCATTTTTCTTTGGACATTGCATTTTATATTTAAAATTGCGCACTTATTAAATATATGAGAGATATCTTCCCCTTGTGCAACCGCTCAAGAAACTTATCATCTCTGAGTTCTCGACTCCGCGCACCTTGTCTTTTTACGAGCATATGGCTGTCTCAGGCCTATGGAAAAGCGAAGAGATACTGATAAGGAAATATTTCAGGAAAGGGCCTGTGCTCGATATAGGGTGCGGCACTGGAAGGACAACTATCGCGCTTTCAAAGCTAGGGTATAAGGTGACAGGCATTGACATAACTCCGGCCATGATAAAATCAGCTCAGAGGATAGCCCGGAGAGAGAACATTCCTATAGTTTATCTGGTTGCAGACGCGTGCAAACTTCCCTTTCCTGCGAGGAAATTCTCTAATGCCCTCTTTTCATTCAATGGATGGAGCCAGATACCCGGGAAAAAGAACAGGCTCTCAGCACTCAAAGAGGCGCACAGGGTTTTGAAGAAAGACGGAGTCTTCATCTTCACGACACACATCAGGTCTTACAAAGGGAAATATCTCCTGACATGGGGTATTGAGTTTTTCAAGCATTATATTATGAAGCCATTTGGGTATGATCCCGGCTACCCTGATTTCGGAGATCTATTCTTCATTAGGGACTCATCTTCGACTTACACAAGGCAGTATATCCACATAGCCTCAGCCTCAGAAGTAGAAAGACAGATAAACCAGGCAGGATTCAGATTAGTGTATAAAGGATACAGGAACAACATCTCGTCAGATGATTCAGGGCTGAAAAGCTCTGACTGCATGTTCTTTGTATGCAAGGCATAACAATGGCAATAACATATAAGCAACAGTGCGCGAAGTGCAGGAAGAACTATGTCCTGGCGACATACAGGGAGAGATTTCCAGTGTGCTATGACTGCCAGAAGTCAGAGCTTGAGGGTGAGGTAATAGATCCTGAGATGAAGGAGCTTTTCTCAATACCAGAAGAGCTGTTCAAGAAGAACCTCTTCCTGAGGAACATCAAGATAAATTACCTGAGATATGGCAAGCTGTCGGAGAAGCAAATAGACGCTTTCAAGAAATCTGTCGAGAAGATGAGCGAGCCAGATAAGAAAGAGAAGTGAGTTCCTTTAGATTATATTTTTCTGTATTTCTTGGCAGGCAGGCTCTGTTCAGGAATTGCGTCTTTTCTCTTTAGGGTGCAAAAAAAATCAAGATCCGCGACTTCGAATCCTGCGTCAGGAAGGCTGTTGAACTTTATGTATACAGGTATCTTCCTTTTCAGCTGCGTCAGGACAGGCTCTATTCTCTCCCAGGCTGACTCGACGGAATGGCACCTGTAGTCAGCAAAGAAAATATCAGTCACCTTGCCTTTTCTCCTATCATAATCCCTGCCTGAGGTAAAAGGGAATTCAACGCATCCTTCAAGGCCCAATTCTACCCTGCTTTGGTACATGTCGCATAGTCCTCCTTTGACAAACGGGCATGGGCCGATCACTTTCACTGTGTTTTCATCGACCAGGCCAAGCTTGCCGTCAGCAAGCCTGGTCTCGACAGAGCATAGCTCGTTTTCGAGCATGCTCCGGTTCAGGTATATAGTATAATTGCCGTCAAAATAACAGCAGTTCCTCTCAGGAGGGCATGCATTGCAATCTACAAGAGACTGGAGCATGTCTATCTCAGGGAATACCTTTGGAGGGTAAGCCATGCGCCGGATGTCAAAGAGGGTATATAAGAATGTTACTCAAATATAGGATTATATTTCTAGCAGTCAAACTTCATTATCCTGTCAGGCTTATCCTCTTTCATCAAGAGGACGACAGAGCTTTCCGGCTTCTCATCAATGAGCTGCAGCCCAGCTGCCTTTGCGACCTTCTCCCCGAACTTGCGTATCTCATCATGCGACGGGCTGTTGTCTTTTGAAAGCCTCTTTGTGGAATAGCCGACATTCATGTATCCTTTGCATTCCACATAGTCGAAGTCGCACTTCTTTATGAGCTCACCATATTTCTCAGGCTCTACCATGTTATAGCCTTTTGTGAGTGTCAGGCGAATGACTTTCCTGCAGTTCAGTTTCTTCATCTCCTCGAGGCTTTGGGTGAATTTTTCCCAGGCAAGCTTTGTTATCGGGTTTGTCTCGTGATCAAACAATTCTTTTGTCGGGCCTGCCATTGTTATGTAGAACTGGGTAGGCTCGTGGCCGACAAGTCTCTGGATCATCTCCGGATAGGAGCCGTTAGTCACAAGGTATGCTGTCATCCCTCTACTCTTTATCTCATCAATCAGCTCAGGCAGCTTTGGGTACATCGTAGGCTCGCCAGTCAATGAGATTGCAAAGTGCATCGGCTTCTGCATCTGCTCGTATCTCTTCTGGTTTATGCTTTTGCTTCCACCAAAGCCGCAGAGTATCTTCAGGTGCTCGTGTATGCATCCGTCTACGATATCTTTCGGCTCGTCGATAGGGCCAGTCCATTCCTTCGATGCTGTCGATATATCGCGCCAGCAGTGCCAGCATCTGAAATTACAGTGCTGCAGGGCAGGCGACATCTGGACGCACTGCCATGAGTGTATCCCGTAGAATGTGCATTTATAGCAGACTCCCTGGTTCCTCAGGCTGTTTTTTGTCCAGCCGCAGATCTTTATAGCAGAGTGATTCCCGACAATCCTGTAGCCCTGCCTTTCCAGTTCCTTGATCTTCTTTTCAGGGATTGTGCAGGTTGAGGGGATATTGCTGAGGATCTTGTCTTTCTGGTTCACGAGCCACTAGAAACTGCGTGGATTTAAAAAAATTACATTTAGGTGATATATATATTTTCTACTAGACTTCTTCCACTTATCT
>JAAXVZ010000004.1:12092-15814 GCA_013335235.1 Nanobdellota archaeon
GGGATAGTGCAAGTCGGAGGGATATTGCTTAGGATCTTGTTTTTCTGGTTCACTGGGATATGAAAAAGAAGGAGATTTAAAAAAATTACATTTGGGTGAGATATATTCCCTGCTAGGTTTCTTCCACTTATCTTTAAATATAACAGTTAAGTACCTTTCCAAGTGAATTAAAATGTATCATGTTGTTCCGGATATTTTTGTTGAAAAAAGACAGGATGGAAAATTTTTAATTTTTTCTCCTATGATGGGTAAAGTAAGTCTTGTAAATGCGGAAGTTCTAATATCCTTTAAATCTAGTTGCCAATCAAATTTTAAGGGTTCAAGCGCAGAACAAACTTCTTTATTTTTACAACTAGGGTTAATCTCGAATTCTGAAATAGCTATGCCTAATTATACGCTTCCTCCTTTTCAACCTACTGAAGTCGTGCTGTTCCCGACGAACGAATGCAATGCAAGGTGCATTTATTGCTATGGTAACACAGGAGAGATAGAAGTTAGGAACTTAGATTTTGGGGTTGCAAAACAAAGCATTGATTTTATTGTCTCAAATGCATTAATAAAAGGTGCAAAGGAATTTAGCACTGGATTTCATGGCGGTGGAGAGCCAACTTATAATTGGGAGTTGCTTGTAAATTCTGTGATGTATGCAAAAGAACTTGCTAAAAAAACAGGTTTGCACTCAACTACCTCAATTGGCACTAATGGGATATTAGGAGAGAAGAGAATTGAGTGGATAATTGAAAATATAAATATGGTCACTCTCTCCTTTGATGGACCAGAGGATATACAAAATAAAAACCGCCCTCTGGTTAATGGCGGAGCGAGCTTTCCCTATGTGTCTCATACAGCAAGACGATTGATTGACGCTGGCACAGATGTAACGATTCGAGCAACAATAACCAGTGAGAGCGTATATCGGCTTGAGGAGATATTTGACTATTTTGTAAGTCTTGGAATTAAATCTATGCATTTTGAGCCTTTGTCTGAATGCGGAAGATGTATAACAACACACCAAACCTCACCAGAGGCTCTTACTTTTGTTAATAATTATTTTCCACTTATACAGAAAGCAAAGGACAAAGGGATTGACTTCGGGAATTCTCTTGGGCAGTTAAGAGGGATAAAAAGCTCTTTTTGTGGTGCCAGTGGGGACAATTTTTTTGTTACACCTGAAGGATATATCACCTCTTGTCTTGAAGTTTCTCTGTTAAGTGACCCAAGATCGTCTATTTTTTTCTATGGAAAAGTGAATACTGATAAAGATGAAATGGAGATTGATGAAAAGAAAAGAACACTGCTCGCAAGCCGACAAGTATATAATATGCCTGGCTGTAATGATTGCTATGCCAAATGGAGTTGCGCCGGCGAATGCCCTGCAAAAGCAGAATCAGCAGGGATGCTATTTAATGTTGAACCAGATTATATAAGATGCCAGATGCAAAAAATAATGGTTAAAAAAAGATTGGAGCAAAGTGTAAGTGGTGGTTAAGATGGACTTAATAAGATTAGAAGATGTACTAAGTCAAATTGAGACGATACCTCAAGTGCCAGGAATACTTGTAGTTTACGAGGTTAGGGGATTATATAAACCCATTGACCAGCAGAATATACATGACAGAACTTTTTGCGAATGCATTTGTAACCGTTATCAGTGCTCTGATAAAGAGGATCCTTGCTCAGGTCATGCCTAACTGCTTCTCCTTTTTAAAAAAGCAGCAGCACCAATTTAATTCATCATACTTTGTATGATTTACCAAATATTTAAATATCTTTGATGTTGTCTTTACACAAATGGCAATTAGAAACCAGCAGAAGCCTGAAAAAAAGAATGAGCTTTTGAGCAAAGTAAAAAAATATGGTTTTTATGCAATAATAGTGCTTTTACTAATCAAGCTGAATAAACCGCTTTTCTTCATTGTCTTATTTACTGTATTTGCTTTTATCGGAAAACAGGTTAGAAGCCAGTTCGGGCTGAAGATGGTAGTACTAGACCCGCTGATGTTCTGCGCACTCCTGCTTGCACAATTCATCGATATCAAATCTGCCATTATCTATGTGGCTATCAACACGCTTATCGTTGATGTCCTTACTAATCTTGTGTCGATAGGATCTTTCCTGAATTTTTTCCTATATACCTTATCCTCAGTCCTTTCAGTTATGCTTTTCGGCAGCATGGATATGCTAATTTATGGGTGCATTGGGTCATTAATGTACTCAGTCCTTTATTTTTTCTTTAGGACAACTGTGTTGCCCGACGATCCTGTGGCAGTGACAGCTAAATCCATCACCAGTTTTGTTTTCACTTTCCTTTATATCTCTTTTTTTGGACCGATATTCAAAATTATAATGATGGCCTAAACGTTTAAATACACCAATGCTTTGAAGCTAAAAATGGAAAAATGGCAAAAAGTGTCAGCAAAGCTTTCAGCGATAATACTTAGTTTTCTAGTGCTTTTTGTAAATCTCTATCTTTATCTCAACGGAAAGATAATCTTCGAATTGCTTCTTGCCCTGCTTTTCCTCCAGTCACTTATCTCTGGATTGATGCTATTCACATATTTCCTATACAAGAAATTCCAGAGGCTGGCTGACAATCTGGGGTTCATTTATATCCAAGGCACATTCATGCATCCTAAGTTCGAGGGCCATTACAAAGGCAAATGGTTCCAGCTGCACTTCGTGTCAAAGGAGACTGGCGGGGACTGGGGAGTCCCGATGACTTATGTCAAGCTCCAGTGGAAAGAGAAAAAAACGTTTGATGACAAGAAGCTTGCAGCACACAATAGGAAAGACTACAAGCATAGCAGCATAATCGAGATAAAGCATGTTGTCAGGGACTATAAGAACTACCTCCTCCTGAAAAGGCGCTGGTTCACATTCTCGCCGAAGAAGATCGAAGAGCTCATGGACCTGTTGATATCGCTTTCAGAGTCTGCCAAGAAAAAAACTGTCAGAAAAGCTTGACTCTTCTGCTGATTCCAAGAATTTTTTCAATCTCACACCCGTGGTCTTGCCAGATTCACGTCAAGCTAGTCTCGATTATATTGACTTCGCCCCACCGGGGTTCCCGAACGCTCAGTGAGGTTACCCGCAGGGCGCATCCCCACGGTCAAGGAGCACGTGCTTAATGCAGGACACTCATAAAATTGGCAAGGCTGCGATTGAAAAAAATCCCTTTTTTGATAAAGTTTAAATAACCTGCGCGCTAGAGTGAGATTAATGAAGTTCAATCTGTCGGCGTTTATTCTGGTGCTATCTCTGCTCATAGTCGCAAGATTCGGGGACGGCCAGTCTGGCCAGATTGGGATGTGCAATAACCAGCGCCCGACGATAAATATGGATTGCCCTACCAACGCAACACAGGATATAGAGTATTTCTGTCAGATAAACGGGTCAGATCCAGATGGTGGCACCTTGATATATGGGATAGACCTGCCGGTATATACACATAATGCCAACATCAGCCAGGCAGGCGAGCTGAGGTTCAGACCCAATGCCAGCAACATAGGTTTTTTTGATATAATCCTCTTGGTGTTTGATGATACCCCATGTTCGAATAACCAGGACAGCACTACGCTAACCCTGAACATAACAAGGGTCAACCATCCGCCTGTCCTATTGTTTCCTATACCTAACCAGACTTGGCAGATGAATACTACCCTGTCTCCATTCAACCTCAATTATTATTTCTATGATCCGGATATTGATCCGCTCATCTTCAG
>JAAXVZ010000176.1 GCA_013335235.1 Nanobdellota archaeon
AGCGTTACTCAGCCAATAGCACTCAGGCCAAATTTGCCGGGGAACATTTCCGGCAGCTGCTGATCAATCCGTTGATATTACGTTATCACCTGGATTTCTGGGGACGTGACCAGGCGGCGCTGGAAGCGGCCGTCGGCAAGTCGCTTGCGGTGGAAACCGAGCTGGCTGACGCTAAATTGTTATTGGCCGTGGCAGTTGCAGGTAGTTATTTTGATTTGGTGGCGGCCAGCGAAAAACTTGTTCTCGCAGAAAAAATCGTGGCCGACCGGGAAGCGTTGTTATCGCTGCACCAAACCCGTCTGGCAAGCGGCTTGGTGACCGCCGCGCCATTGCTGCAAGCAAAAATGGCGCTCAATGCGGCGCAACAAATTGAAGAAGCCACCGTTCGTTCGAAACAATTATTTTACATCGCTATTGGAACATTGATTATAGGATTATTGTTACTGGCTGCTTCTGTAATCGGATGTGTCAGGGAAGAAGCAATGACTGAACAGAAAGCGATAGAGATGACAAGAGAAACTGAAGAAATGAAAGCTTTCCTGGAGTTCTACGGCAAGTGCGATGGCTGCAACCCTTCATATTCCCAAGGCCATGCGAACCTGGTTGGATGCGTAGAATATTCTATTGGAAAAGACGCTGGAGGAAACTATATTATAAGATACTGGGTCAGTGATGCATGCTCCTTTAGATATGGCAGCAGCGCACCGCAAGAGAAGATAGAGTTTGCTGTCGACTCAAGGACAGGCAAGGTATTGTCAAAACACCCTGATCTGAAATATATTGATGACCCTGGCTTCTGCAAGAAAGATGAGGATTGTTTGTGCAAGTCCGGGAGCGGGGTTCCGTTTATCGGGTGCGGCAATTTCCTCCATGCACCGGCCCATTTTGCTGGCGCATATAAGTGCGAAAAATGTATTTGCATGGACGGGTCATGCAAAGCCAGGGAATGATTGTTTTTTTGAAATCAAGAGCCTTTGCCAGGCACCGGTACGAGTTTTAAATAATACATTAAAACTATTCTCTGAAAATTCACATGGCAGAAGCGCGATGCGTGGTGAATAGAGCAGAGTTTTCAATATGCTCAGGCCCTGTATGAAACAGGCATACCCTCAGAAAAACCAAGGCAATAATATAGAAGGGAGATACAGCACATGAATATTTTGGCTCCGGCTCAGATATAAAGAAAGGAATAAAAAGGAGAAAAGACGCCTGAAAATGGTGAATAAGAAAATAACTTTCTTCAGGCGCAGGTTCAGGCTCACCAATTTCCTGGCATTTATGGTCATATTTCTCATCGGGATGATTCTCTTCAGGAGGATAGCGGTATTCTTCATTATTTCCTTAGTCGTTGCAGTCTCTACATATTTCATCTACTCAGTCAAGCTGCCATTTGATTTAAGTCCGGTCCTGTTTGTGAGCCTGATAATCTCCAGGCAGTATTCCGTAATGCCTGCTGCAGTCTTCATTGCAATATCAGGGATCATACCTATGATACTAGCAGGAGGCTCTTTTGACCATACGACACTGTTCTATGTCTCTGTCAGGATACTAGTTAATTTCATCAACACATTCCTGAAGCCATTCCCCATAGTCCCTGTTCTAATCGGGATGTCGTTCCTGGACCATCTTCTCGGGACAGTAGGCTCAGTTTCATTATTTGGAGCAAATCCCGCAAAAGAGATGACAAATATAGTCCTGCAGACCTCTGTGGACATCATATATATCCTCTCGTTATCCAGCCTCCTGGTATTAATGACCGGCTGACCCAGTATCAGGGATTAGACAGAGATAAAGAAAGGCACATTAACTCAATAAAAAGATAAATAAGGCAAAATTGCCTGTCTGAGTGGATAGCCGAAACTCAGTCCAGTGGCTTAAAAAGCAAAATGGCGTATTGGAGATATCCATAGAAGCGCATCTCTCCAGGAGGATCCAGGCGCCGTGGGAAGACCCAAAAAAGGTACTTGAAGAGAGGGTATTCCTTTATTCATGCCCTTGGGAAGAGCTAAATTCAAACCTATTCTTATCCAGATACAGAGAATGCGGGCTGCCGACATTTGTGCCCGGTACTTGCTATTCTTATACCTTTGCAGGACTCAGCGAAGAGGGATATGAGATCCTGTCGGCAATCCTCAGGAGGCATCCTTCTTTTATCCGGGATTATACTCCTGGCACAGAGTCCTAACCGAACGCAGCGCCTATATCATTCGCAGAGCTGAAATGCCAGTTCTGGCAGACAGCCATTGGAAGAGCGCCTCATGCCAACGCCAAGGATCGTGCAGGCAGTGCATTGATATAAGCCTGCAAATAGATGCAAATAGAGAATATTTAAGAATAAACATTTTGTCCAGGCATGGATGAACATCGATTTTTTTATACATCCTGAACATCCTATAAATACGGGTTATCCCCATATACAAGTTTACAGAAGATATTTTGATCATCTAAATCAAGTTCTTGAAGGCAGTGAATTCCCAGTAATAATCAGCGGCTCTTTTGAGGGTAAATTTATAGACAGATTCCCTTTGGAACAAAGAATAGAGTCTGCATCCTATTTTATCTGTGACTGCCCGGTAGACCTAGGTGAGGTCTCTCCCTCAGGCTGGGAGCAGTTCACTGCGCTTGCGGATAGGGGAGATTCTTACCGGGTCCATGGAAGTTTCTTTGGCCAGTGCACAGAAGGCTTTGCTGTCCAGCTCTTTGCTTATATCAAGCGAAGGGAGCATTGGCATAACTGGAGAGCTGCAGTGGATAAAGAAGGTGCTGCATGCCAGGATAAACTAAGAGGGCAGCACGAATATGCCGGAGATTTTAAGAATAGCAATATCCGGTTCGGAGTTGTGCTAGCGCCGACAGAACCAATAAAGATTGCAAGGCCTTCTTTGATTTCGACCCTCTGCAAGAAGCCGCATGGCAATATAACCTACCAGCTGATGGACGATAGGACCATTGTCTATCAGAACATATGAGTCAATGAGGCCTGGACCTTATCTTATAGACTGTCCACTCTGTGAATACGCCCAGAAGAATGAAACTGATAACAGTGATAATATAGCCGGCAAGGTCACCTGATTCACAGTATGAGCTTTTCCAACTGCATCCAAAAGCTCCTAACAACCGTAATAGCTGCCCTGGCAATGCAAATATCAAAAAGGGATCACCATTCATCGATTTCAATGCAGATGACAGAACAGAACCTGTCAGCCCTATGATACCTCCAACAACCCCACCTGTTATCAAGCTTGGATGATTCATCAGATAAGGCAAGTTATTGAGGTATTAATATATTTGGTGTGCATGACAAAAACTCAGTGCCATGCGAGCGCAAGAATTATAACTTGTGCCCGTATAGCGATAGAGGATAAACTTCTAATATTGGTAATCTAGCTTGGACATAGAAGCAACATCTACGAGTAAGGCAGAAAATATAATTGCACATCGCAAAATAGATATGAGCTATTTTATGTTAAAAATCTTCTCCAGATTCTTGCCTGCTATCAATGGATAGCTCCTGTCAAATAAATTATTATTTAATCCAAACATTATTTTTTCGTACACAAACCGATTTAGGCTTTTTCCCATCTGCGTAAGTTCATAGTTGGCTTTTAGGGGCGTCGTACTCACAATTATTTTCTTTATGAAACCAAGTTCCTCAAGTCTTTTAAGCTGATCTGAGAGAACTTTGTTTGAAAGGTCTTCATTAGCATCTAGAAAGTCACTGAAACTCTTGCATCCTAGGAAAATATCTTTAATTATTGTTATAGACCATTTTTTTGATAACTCCTGAAAAATTTCCTGACATCTTTTTTTATCTGTTACCATCACATCAC
>JAAXVZ010000177.1 GCA_013335235.1 Nanobdellota archaeon
ATACATAGCTTAGTATCCCTGCCTGTTTCAGGGCAAGCACAAGGGAGACTGCGTATACCGCATATGCTACCATCCCGCTGATCAGATATTCCAGGTTTATCTTTGTCCCAAGCGAAGCCTTGAATAGGTGGTTCATCTCTATCTCTGAGAACAGCTTATGGAGCACTTTTTCAGCTACTTTGCCTATTATGAATCCGGCCAGGAGGATTATCATAGGCAGGACAATCCTTAGCATAGAATCATTTATTGTCCCGAGCGCAGCCCAATCTACCATATTCTCTTGTTATGAAAGGCATTATTTAAACTTTGTCTCAGATAGTGGCATATCAGGAAATATATTAATATCTATAGCGATTCTGTGGCGGTATGGATGTTAAAGAGAAATATTTGAAAGCAGGGAATATTGCTGGCACAGCAGCCCAGTATGGCAGCACTCTAATCAAGGTTGGGGCATCTCTCCTTGAGGTCACTGAAAAGGTTGAGCAGAAGATCATAGAGCTTGGCGGAGAGTTCGCTTTCCCTCCTCAGATTTCGCTGAATGAAGTGGCAGCACATTATTGTGCGCATCCCGGAGATAAAGTTGTTTTCAAGGAAGGGGACATAGCAAAGCTTGATGTCGGCGTGATGATTGAGGGCTATATTGGAGACACGGCAGTGACAGTCGATCTTGGCGGCCACGAGAAGCTTGTAAATGCGTCAAGGGATGCATTGAATGCTGCCATACGGATAGCAAAGCCTGGCACAACCATCGGTGAGATAGGGAGAGCGATACATGATTCTATTGTAAAATCAGGCTATTCACCTGTGAGGAACCTATCAGGCCACGGCCTCGCGCAATATGTCTTTCATGACAAGCCAAGCATCCCAAACTATGACACAGGAGACAAGACCGTCTTGAAGGCAGGCATGATCATAGCAATAGAGCCTTTTGCATCCTCTGGCGCAGGCATGATATATGAGAGCTCTAATCCCACGATATTTTCTCAGATCGCAAGGAAACCCGTCCGAAATATAATCACAAGGCAGGTCCTGCAGGATATAGAGAAATATAAGGCGATGCCCTTCACTACAAGATGGCTCCTGAAAAAATACCCTGAATTCAAGGTGAGCTTTGCCTTAAGAGAGCTGATAATGCTTGGGATACTGGCGACATACCCACCTCTTCCAGATCAGAAGGCAGGGATGATAAGCCAGGCAGAGCACACACTGATAATAGAAGATACGCCTATTGTGACGACCAGAGTCTAATTACCTACTCAGGTCTCTTGTAAAGGCAATAGATGCAGCTGCCACGATTCCACATACGATGAATATCTGGCTGTAATCAAGCAGAAGGGCTAGGCACATCCCAACTGTTCCCCCTAGGCAGACAGCTATCATCCTTTCAGAGACAAGGGTTATCACATCTTTTTTCTGGACCAGGTCAAAAAAGAATGTGTTCAGGTTCAGGTTTATAGCCTGATACAATAGCTGTATCGGCACCATCACCCAAAGCAGCCCTGTGAAAGATAATACTATCCAGATCAGGCTTGACGATATATATATCCCTTTGAGAAGAGTCTCCTTGAATCTATCTGCAAGAGGAGAGAATATAAGAGTTGCTGCAAGGGAAGCAGCGCCGAACATCAGCCCGTATGTCCCGAGTATCGGCTCGCTCTTTGTCTCTTCGAATATCATCAGCGTGAACAGGAAGCTTGTCGCTGCCATTGTAATCCCCCTCAGGAAGACAAGGAGCATATGCCTTCCGACACTTCCTGAAAAGGTTGGCAGGATGTTCATTTTCTTTGTTACAGGGACATCTATCCTGATGAAAAAGCTCACTATGCCTCCAGCAAGGACCAGTGCCAACGCTATCAGGAACAATGTCGAATAGCCGAACTTCTCTATTATCTGGCCACCCACAAATGGCGATATGATTGAAGCAGTCCAGAGGGCAGCATAGAGATGGCTTTGCTGCGTGCCTCTTTTTCCATCCTCTGTTGTGGTTGCAGTGAGCGCGTCCATCGAGATCCAGAACGCAAAACCATAGAACCCTGATATTAAATTCTGCAATGCGAGCGGGTATCTTAATACAGGATAGAACCGAATCAAGATTATCACAAGCGGCTCGACTATCCCACGGAGGACTATGAATGCCTTTGCGCCAAGCTTGTGTATTATCAGATTCCCGAAGATGCCTGATATTGCTCCGCCTATGAAAAAGAAGATTAGGGATATCAGGACTTCAGCCATGCTGGCGCCGTTCTGAAGATAATATATAGGGACAAATATGCCGTAGAGGCTGCTTCCTAAGGTTATCAGGAAGAGGACCAGCCTCATGAGATTCCTTTCTTTTCTCATGCTTTAAGTCTTTTCACTGCTTCAGCTACTGTCACCATCTCTTCTGTACCTGAGCCCATATCCCTAAGCTTGACCTTTCCCTCTGAAAGCTCTTTTTCTCCGGCAAATACGACAAAAGGTATCTTGTAATGGTTTGCGTAGTCAAGGTTTTTTGAGATGCCTCTTTCCATGAGATCCATGTCTGTGTTTATTCCCGCTTTCCTGAGCTCCTGTACAATCTTTATGCATTTGGTCCTTGTCTTGATCGGGATTACATATGCCCTTGTCACGGATTTCTTCTCAGCTAGGCCCTTCTCTTTCATCGCCTCTACTATGACTTCTATCCCAAAAGAGATCCCTGTTGCAGGTATCTGCTGCTTGCCGCCAAGGAACTTTCCGATAAGCTCATCATATCTTCCGCCTCCTGCAGCAGAGGATGTGATTGTCGAGTCCTTGAGAAACGCTTCATATATAGGCCCGGTGTAATACGCGAGGCCTCTTGCAAGGCTCGGGATGAATTTTACATGCGATAGTCCGTATTCTTTGCTATAGTTAATCAAAGCCTCAACTTCTTTGACACCTTCTTTTCCAATCTCGCTCTTCACTAGTCCTTTCAGGTTATTGAGCGTCTCATCATTCGTTTTTCCTACTTCAAGGTATTTGAAAAGCCTCTCAATAGCTTTCTTGTCCATGTTTTTCTCAAGAAGCTCAGCTTCGACGCCAGCTTTCCCGACTTTCTTGAACTTGTCGATCGAGACAACGACGCTGAAATGGTCTTTCTCAGGTATCTTCAGATCATCTAATATCCCATTAATAAGTTTCCTGTTGTTGAACTCTATCTCGCATTCGAATCCCAACTTTGTGAAGACCGTCTCAGTTATCGACATTATCTCTGCGTCAGCTATCACATCAGTGCAACCGACAATATCAGGGTCGAACTGAGTAAACTCACGATATCTCCCTTTTTTTAGCGGGCCGTCCCTGAAGACCTGGCCTGTCACATATTTCTTGAAAGGCATCTTCAGGTCAGGGTTCATGCCTATGAATCTTGAGAATGGGACTGTCAGGTCAAACCTCAATCCCAGCTCCCTGTTTCCGTTATCCCTTGTCACGAATATCTCTTTCAATGCGTCAGACTCTTCTCCTGCAGCGTATTTTGCGGCAAGAGTCTCGTACCTCTCGAGTATAGGAAGTTCAATAGGATTATATCCATAGAGCTCAAACACTTCTTTTATAGTTTGGAGTATCTGGTCTCTTAGTATCTTCTCTTCAGGCGGAAAATCCCTGACACCTTTTGCGAGCGATAGTTCAAATTCTTCTTTCATGATTATCCCCTCATTGGCCAGTACGGCTTGATCAATCCTTTATCAAAAAGGTCTTTTTTCCTCCAGTTCATCTCAACAGTATTGCCTTTGATGAATATTGTTATGACGCAGAGTTTCCTGGCATTGGCAAAAAACGCTTGATAATCAATGGCCGCATTTTGAAACAAT
>JAAXVZ010000178.1 GCA_013335235.1 Nanobdellota archaeon
AAGCCTATACTTGTTCCTGAAGCGGCATGTCTCTAAAGAGGCAGCTATGTCAAGCAGCCTTATATTCTCTTTCTTGACATGGAACCCGCAGGGTTTCGCTGCCTGGGGCGGAAGCCCTACAATACTTGCATTTGCGCTAGCAATTGTTTTCATCAGTTTCCACCAAGCCCAGGAAAATTTATTCCTGACAGGGCTATTCCTTTGTTCAGTCCTCCTCACACATCCTATAATATTTGTCTGCCTCTTCTATCTCTATGGCGTATCATCTCTTATGCTGAAAAGGTGGAGATATGACGCAAAGGTTGTCGCTGTCGCTGTATTATTATGCCTGCCTTATCTTGTCAGCATGGAAAATCTTGCTACACCCTCTGCAGTCGCTTGGGCGAGAGGCTGGGTCACTAATACTCAGGGCAACACCGGTTTTGCCGCAGACATCTTTTCAGTATGGTACCTGGCGCCAAGATATATGTTCTGGATAATCTTTGGCAGAGGCATAGAGAACCTCATTTTGCTATTCTGCATCCCTGGCTACTTATTCCTTAGCAAGAAAAATAAGGAATCATGGAGATATGTAGCAATGATTGTCGGAGTATTTTTCCTGCTCCTCAATGTCAATTACTTTATACTTCCCTTGTCTTATGCAATATATCCTGAACGGCTGGCGCTCTTCTTATTGCTGCCGCTTTCCTTGTTCTTCTCCCATTTTGTTGAAGCGCTTCCAGGCAAGAAATACTTCCTCCTACTTGCGATATTGCTGGCAATATTTTACAATCCAAGCCACTTTGTTGCAATACAAAAAGGGATAGTCACTTCGTCAGACATGGCAGTCTTCAATTATATAGATAAGAACATGCCTGAAGAAGCGGTGATAGAAAATAATTATGGTGATGCAGGGATCTATATTCCAGGTATCCTTCTCAGGAAAGTCACGGTTCCGCACATCAATCTGATATACCTAGATAAGCAGCCTTCACAGAAATCAGACTATATATTCATAGGCTCAAACTGCGTATACTCCTGCAGGCTATCAGCAGAGGAGATAGGCAAAAATCACAGGCTAGTTTTCCGTGACAGGGATTCTTACCTCTTCCGCGCCTAGACATATGTTGTGAAATTCATGTATACATATGCCGCTATGGCAGCTATGTAAAGCCCAAGCCATGCATACTTGTTCCATTTCCTGCAGTCAGAGCCAGGCATGGGCGACAGCGGGAAGAGCTCTATGAATACCATCATTATCGCGTACACAAATGTAAGCTGGAAAATCTGTGATGGGATGAATATGTCTATTATGTATAATAGGATTGCAAGAGAGAAAGTAATCAGGCTCAGCATGAACGTGATCTTCCCTAGCCTCTTTTCGCAGGCCCCCTCCTCGACCAAGGTATAGGATGCCAGAGAGAATGTATTTCCCAGGAAAGTCGATATGACTGTAAGCCCTGTGCCGGCAGGCCATAAGAAGACTTCAGATGATATCCTATGCCTGTAGCACATGAAAACCCTATAAAGCTCTCTTGAGATTGTAATCAGCCCGACTATTCCAAGATTAAGGAGCATGTACTTAGGGAAATCGCCAGACGACGGGGCCCAGGACCAGGTCATCATCGCGGAGAACACAAGGATCGTTGTCAAGAGCGCAATCACCTCCCCTTTATGGAGGTATTTGTGGACATGCGTTATCTCTTTTTTCCTTGCCTGCTTTTTCCCTGATATCTTCTGCATGATCTTAGATGATGAGAACTCAGTGAATATGCCAGAGCCTGCATTCATCAATATATGGAGCAGGAACAGCAGCAACAAAGATATCATTGTTGCGGCAACAGCAACCTGCTTCTTGTCCAGGAAAAGCCCCAACGGAGACCTGGCAGGAGCATTGTTCTGGAGAAGGCCATCTTCTTTCTGGGAATATATGCACAGCGCTTTTTTCCCATTGTCAAGCACAAGCATCTCGACCATCACAGGAGGATAGCTTGAGGCTTTTCTTGATACTATACTGCCTTCTTCATCAAGCTTTTTCATCATGATGTTTGTCTTGCTGCTTCCTAGGAGGATGAGCGACCGTGACGGCCGGCCAGCAGAGTCAGGCATTATCTCTATGGTATCTGCGGATTCCACATTCTCTTTCAATAGAGAGAATATTAGCTTGTCTTCGGCAGATATCCCGCTTCCAGGGATTATCACAAAATCTGTGCTTGGGACACCTTCAAAAAAAGCAGTTATCTCGCTGCTTGCGGAATCTATCTGGGCTTTGATATCCAAAGCCATTGCAGGGCATGAGACTATTATTAATATAAGCATTATAGATATCGCTTTCATTTCTATTACGCTATCTTGCGTTTTATTTATTCTTTTTGATTTTTTTTATCGTCTCTGCCTAACAACTAATCCTGCAAACAGGTAAAAGCATCTTTCATAAAGTTTATAACCAGCTTTTCTTTTCAGCGAATGGTTTGGGAGGTGCATAAATTTGTCTAAACATTCAAGACCAATACATAAAAAAGATTCTGAAGAACAACATTCTCACTCAAGCACACACTCTGATGATTCAGGCGTGTGGAAGCTTGCGACCGCAATCCTTGCGGTGCTATTGGTGGTATCAGTACTGACCAACGGCTTCAATTTCAGCGAGTATTCAAACGCTGAAAAAGCGATCAATACCCTTTTGAACAAAGAGACTAAGCAAGAAGTGAAGTCAGCGCTCAGCTCTTCACTTTCTGCATTGAAGGAGGCAGAGAGCCTGTCTGCTGTCAAGGCACCTGGTGCATCCACCGGAACATCTACAGGTAAAAAAGCGAAGGTTGAGTTCTATGTCATGAGCCAATGCCCTTACGGGACACAGGTTGAAGACGCAATCAAGCCTGCCTTGGATAAATTTGGAGATTCAGTTGATTTCTCGCTGGATTTCATCGCAACAGACAATGGCGATGGTACATTCAAGAGCCTGCACGGCCAGAATGAAGTCCTAGGGAACCTAGTCCAGCTCTGTGCTGCAAAGCACGAGCCAAAGAAGTATATGGATATGATTGTCTGTATGAATGCAAATGCAGGTGCTATCCCTAATAATTGGGAAGCATGCGCAAAGTCAGAAGGGCTTGATGTTACGAAGATAAAGGCATGCTATGAAGGGAACGAGGCAAAAGAGCTCCACTCTGCATCCATAAAAAGATCACAGGCTGTAAATGCACAAGGAAGCCCGACAATGTTCATTGGCGGCGCTCCATATAATGGCGCAAGAGACGCAATCTCTTTCATGAGAGCCATATGCGCAAACCTAGACAACCACCCTGAATGTGCAACACTTCCTGCATGCGGGAGTGACGCAGACTGCCAAGGCTCTGCAGACAAGATCGGTGTCTGCGAGAATGCAGGAAGCAACAGCGCAAAATGCACATACAAGGATCCAGAAACAGTCAGCATGATCCTGATAAATGACAAGAAATGCACAGACTGCCAGTCTGCGCTTTCCATAGTACCTCAGATACAGCAGATCTTCAAGGGCCTGAAGGTGACGGTCTATGACTTTGAAGATGCTGAGGCCCAGAAACTGTATTCTGACCTGAAACTGACAGCGCTGCCGGTATTCCTTTTTGATGAGTCTATCAAGAAGGGTGAAGGATATGCAAATGTCCAGAGATACCTTGAGCCTGTAGGTTCATACTACAATCTCAGGATAGGCTCTACATACAACCCCCTAGGGGAGATATGCGATAACAGTGTCGATGACAGGGACAAGGATGGAAAGATAGACTGCGCAGACGACGAATGCACCGGAAACATGCTGTGCAGGGCAGAAGAGAAGAAGA
>JAAXVZ010000179.1 GCA_013335235.1 Nanobdellota archaeon
GGATGATGTTTCAGTCCAGGTCATCAGCGTAATTAGTGATTGAGACAGCAAGAGACATCTCGCCGCCTAACTTCAATGAGGACTCTTCCTGCATCTCTATATCTACATAAAGCGCCTGCCTTGCCGTGTTCGCTATCCTGTCATCTGTGCCTGAGTCGCAGTCATCGTCTAGTCCATTATTCAGTATCTCTTTTGCGCCTGGGTGTATGTTGGCGTTCCAGTCATTGCAGTCAAGAGGCGCACCATATCCATCGCCGTCCCTGTCTGTATCGCATGAATCTCCTACGCCATCGTGGTCCCTGTCTATCTGGTTGTCATTCCATGTACCCACGCAATTATCTTTATCATCGCAGATGTCGTCTTTATCTACATCTATGCATGAATCGCACCTGTCATCAACCTTATCTGCGTCTGTATCTACCCAACCGACAGTGTAAGAGCATGCTCCGTCTCCGCACTTATAATCCCTGTATTCTCTCCCTGTCCTTGTGCAGTTCTTCGCGACGCAGTTTCCATAGTCATCTGGGCATTGCACGCAGCCTGTGTATTGGAAGTCGTAGCATCCGTCCTTTGTATTGCAGTCAAAAGGCTGGAATGCATGATCCTTGCCTTCGCATATTGCCTGGTTTAGCATGTTCTCTGAAACACATACATCTTCAATCTTTCCTGGGTCATCTAAACAATGGGCTCCGAATTTTCCACCTGCACCGCATCCTTCTGTATCATTGACATATTCTTTGACAAAGATGTCTTTCTGGGTGTATTCAGTGCAGGTATCTGGGCCGCATCTGTCAACTATAAATACTCTTGAGTCATCTTTGCAGCTTGCTGTGTTGCCTTGCTCAACACAGTATCTTGTTGAGATTCCAAAGACAACATTGTCTTCTTTGCAGAAAAGACCGGTCTCTGAGTCATCGCCGCAGTCTTCTTTTAAGGTGATGCTTGATGTCGGGTTTGTGTAGCATAGACCCGTACTTGCTGTACAACCCCTATTTACACACTCTGTGACTGTGAAAACATCATTGTTCTGGCACTTATCCTTGGATGTGCAGGTTGTTGTCCCGCAGTCCTGTGGGTTGCCCCACTCTGTGCAGACGTCTGAGTCAAAGTTTCCGCACACATATGAATCGCCATCCTGGCACCTGTGCTGGCCTGAGACACATTCGTCGGCGCACACTGTTACGTGTGTGCAGCCGCATGCGCTGTCGCAGTTATCCTGTGTCTTTGGGTTATTGTCATTGCAGCTTGCATGATTGTTCGTGTTTGGTGGCTCGCACTGCTCATGGCCTGCCCATAAGTAGGTGTCGCCACATCTAGCATTCTTGCAAGTGTTCGTGCATGCATCATTGTTGTTGCTATTGCCGTCATCGCACTGTTCACCATAATCCGGGATTCCATCTCCGCACTTAGGTATCCTTACATTTGAGCAGCCGCAGCTGTTTGTGTTGCATGTGTCTTGTGTGTTTGGATTATTATCATTGCAATCTGAATTGACTGCACACTGGGCTCCGCAGGAACCTTTAACACACTGAAAAGTGAAGCTATCCTGATTGCAGCCGCAGGCTGAGTTGCAGTTTCCAAAAGAATCCCTTGTGCCTGTCTTTGTTCCTGAGCATGCGGTTGTTGCCTGGCCGCAGTTCTGGTTGTTATTTGTGTTTGGAAGCTCGCATGACTCACTTGGCTGGTTCACAACACCATCGCCACAATATGCAGGGTTGCCTGGCTTGCAATAAGAGACATAGTTCCCGCAGTTAGAGCATTTCCTTGTGTCGCATTGGCCTGCTGAGAGGCTGTTATCAAAAGCTGCTTCAGAGGGGCAGCCGCATGTTGAAAGCTTTGAGTCTGATCTGACATAAGGGACACCATTCTGAGTAGGGCACCAAGCCATATACCTCTGTCCTGGGTCGCTCCTGGCGCTTGCCAAGGTCTGGGATTTTATCCAAGAATCATAGCTGCCCCATGTATCGACTGATCTGCAGCCGGAGACACCGCCATTCGGGTCATAGTAGCAGCCGCTGGCTGAAACAAAAGGAGATATAGCTACAGCAATCATAAACATTAGGAAAAGCCTGGTCATTGTTTTCATTTTGTTAGCCCTTCTCGTCTTTTTATCTATTTACTACTGCTAAGTAATCTGGGTTACTATATAAATATTTTCTTTTTTTGTTATTGTGTAGTAACAACATATTAATAAAAACAAGTTCAAATGCTAGATTTAAGTGCGTATAGACATAATCGGTGCTGGGCCTGCAGGCAGCTATGCTGCCTATAATCTAGCTAAGTTAGGCCATAAAGTGAAGGTCTATGAAAGAGACAGCGATATTGGAAAGCCTGTCCAATGCACAGGAATATTGAGCGATTATTTCGAGAGCTTGATGAAGCCTGACCCTTCTTTTGTCCTGAACACTGTTGATAAAACAAGGATATATGCGCCAAATGGCAGGTTTGTAGAAGCAAAGATTAAAAAAAACTTTGTCATATGCAGGAAGAAATTTGATAATTATGTAGCAAATTTAGCAAAGAAAGAAGGTGTTGAATACACCCTTAACGCAAGCTATAAAAATCATTCCTTGGAAGCAAAAGGTGTTGCTTCAAGAATAAATTTAGCTGGAAAAGAGATTATTTCAAAGGCAGATGCGCTTGTTGGAGCAGACGGTCCAAATAGTGAGGTAGCAAGATCTGCAGGCATCTTATCTGACAGGAAATTTATCATAGGGACGCAGGTAGAGGCAAAGCTCAAGAACGATAATGTTGTTGAATTCTACCCATATATAGGTGTATATGCCTGGATTGTGCCCGTTACAAGCACTTCCGCAAGGATCGGTGTCGCAGCTTATAAACGTTCGAGCGAGTTATTCAAAGAATTCACTTTGAAACGTGCAGGAAAGCTAATACCTATCGAGAACCAGTCTGGTGTGATACCTATATTTAATCCCCGCCAGAAAGCACAGAAAGGGCGTGTATACCTAATAGGAGACGCAGCAACATTCAATAAGGCCACAAGCGGCGGCGGGATAAATCAGGCGCTGAAAGCTGCAAAGATACTTGCGGAGTGCATAGACAGAGGAGAGGATTATGATAAGGCATGGAGAAAAGAGATGTTCCTGAACCTTTATGCTCACTATATTATGCATAGGATGATGCTGAGGTTTTCAGAAAAAGACTGGAACAGGTTAGTAGAGATTTTCAGCCAGGAAAAGATGAAAAAACTGCTATTCTCTGAGAGCAGAGACAGAGTTGTCTCTATGGGGTTAAGGGCTATTTTCACAGAGCCGCGACTTTTTGCATATGCAAGACGATTTCCTTTTGAAGACCTTAGGTATCTGATTTAGTATACTTCTTGCCAGAGTCTAAACGGCAACCTTTTTAAACAAATTTCATTTCAGTGTTTGCATGATTCCAGGCGTCAACCCAAAACAGATGCAGCAGGCCATGAAGAAACTTGGCATGAAGCAAGAAGAGATAGAAACTATTGCAGTCATCATCCGAACACCAAAATCCGACATAATCATACGAAACCCTTCTGTCCAGAAGATCGACATGATGGGCAGCATATCTTACCAGGTCGCAGGCGAGGAAGAGATTAGATCGTTAGATGAGGAACCTGAAATAAGCGAGGAAGACGTAAAGACTGTGATGGAACAGGCAGGCTGCAGCAAAGGTAGCGCTGAAGCTGCCCTGAAAGAGGCAAAAGGCGACCTTGCCGCAGCTATCTTATCACTCCAAAAAGAGTGAAATTT
>JAAXVZ010000005.1 GCA_013335235.1 Nanobdellota archaeon
CGACAACTGTCCCCCAGGTCCAGGATGGCAGGAACTACACCTTCTATGTCCTCTGCATGAATCCTGCTGGACTGTACTCCAAGGTATCTACAGTCAGTTTCGGAGTCAACACAGCCATTGCAAACAGGATAATAGAGATGTCCCCGACAGGCTATGTGAAACTTGACAAGGCCAATATAACTGTTGTCACCAACAAGGATGCCATGTGCAGGTATAAGGAAGAAGACATACTCCAGAATTTTCCGCAAGGGTTTGCGAAGAATCATTATTTCAACAAGGACCCGCTCATGCAGCAGGCCTACTCTTATGATATCATCTGCATATTCAATGATGCTGAGACTGTATCAGGCACGCTGGCCTTTGTCGTTGACAAGACAGCTCATACAACGCCCGAAGTTAAAGCTCCGGCAGAGCAATGCGACGCTACATCGCTCAAAGTGAATTTTTCTTCGACAGACGCCACTTCAGGCATCAGCCAGTACTACTGGAGGGTCTCCAGATCAAACAACGATACTCTTCTCAACGGTTCCACGAACCAGACCGAGCTGACAGTGTCTATTGCCCTGACACACGGGGACATATACGAATGGCAGATAATTCCTAAAGACAACACAGGCAATGTCGGACCAGGCAAGACTGCAATCACAAAGATTCTTCTTGAAAACGACCTGAAATGCAGGTTCAATGCGTTGCCTGTCCTGAATAAAAGCGTGTCTTTGACAGAGAAGGGCGCAAAGCTCAAGACGCAGTGCAGCGATGACAGCAGCTGCCTTACCTATTATTCCTATCTTATCACACCATCCTCTCTTTGCACATGCAATTCCTGCAAGCTTGTCGTGAATCCGACATTAGCTCTCGAGATAGATATAACTGAGAATTCTACCCTGTGTTATAATGTCACAGACAACGACCACATAAGCAACATGCAAAATTTCAGCGTGCTTTTCGAAAGCTGCACAGGATCAGGCTGCTGCAACGGAAAAAAGGCAAAGATATGCTCTCCGGACTGCGAGCCTATAACAGACATCAGCTGCGATATGGGTGCGATTGACACAGACCTGGACACTATCTTCGACATGAATGAGACAGCCTGCGGACTGAATCCCCAGAACCAGAGCGATGCCCTGGCTGATTTTGACCAGGACGGGCTCAGCAACAAGCTTGAATGTATACAGTGGGGCACGAACCTGACAAACAATGATACAGACGGAGACGGGTATACAGACAAGAAGGAAGCCGATCAGGGCACAAACCCAAGAGACAAGTCAAGTGTCCCTGCCCCTGTTGTCGACCCGAGCCTTGACACAGACGGGGACGGGATTAAAGACAAGGCTGAGAAGAGCTGCGGCACAAAAACCGATGTTAAGGATGCAGATGAAGACCCTGATGATGACGGCCTGACAAACAAGGAAGAGTGCACAGAAGGCACAGATATTAACAACCCAGATACAGACGGGGATGGCTATACGGACAAGGCAGAGCTTGACCAGGGCACAAGCCCAACAGATGGAGAAGAGAAACCGAAGAACAACACACTTTCAATAATCCTTTTTGTCGTTGGATTTGCTCTTGTAGGCGGCGGCGGTTTCCTGTTTGTCAAGAACCAGCCTCCTTCGCAGCCAAAGCAACCTAAGCCAGGCGGCGCCAAGGAGGAACACAAGCCATTTATAGATTTCAAATATACTAAGAAGGAGCTGGGGTCGCAGCAACAGCAGCAACAGCAGCAGCAACAATATGCTTATCAGCCGCAATATTCTGATCGCCCGTATAGGCGCACAGAGGCCAGGCCGGAATCCTCACCAGAGGATATCGATGAGGAGATACGCAAGAAGAAAGAGCATCTCCGCGTGAAGAAGATGACCTCTGTGTTCGATGAGTTCTCCGGAGAGACAGAGCAGAAGATGCCGCCAGCGCAGCCAAAGCCAAAGCCAGAGGCGCCGAAGAAAGACGAAGAGGTTTTCGAGAAGCTGGACAGGATAGATCAAGAGGATGCGTTTGATGAACTTGAGAGACTGAGCAGAGGTAAAAGAAAATGAGGCACAAAAACGGGCAGATTTCTTCCCAGATCTTCACATATATCTTGGCAGCGATAATAGCTGCAGTCACTCTTTTAGTCGGTTACATGGCCATAGGCAATATGATGGAGCAGCAGAAGATAAAGGGGCTTGAGATGTTCTTCTCTGACCTAGATGCCGCTGCAAAAAGGACAGCGACAAGCAGTTTCGGCACCCAGAACAGCCAGACCCTTTCGATACCTAAAGACTATGATACTATCTGTTTTTCATCTTCGAAGACACCGCAGGGCAAGTTCGATGCATCTGTGCTATCTGCAGTTGATCAGGATAAATATCCAGTAATATACTCAAATCTTGAAGCAGATACAGATAAAAATGTCTGGCTGATCAATGATAAAGTCGTGCTTGACTCCAGCTACATACCAGAGATGGATGTGGAAGGCGGATTCCTGTGCCTGGAAAACAAGGGACGGGTTAAAGTCTGGTTCAGGTCGACAGGGACAAGGTCTGTGCTATACATATGAACAAGAAAGCGACAGTAGAGGTCCAGTTCAACTGGATTTATGCAACTATCGTAGGTTTCACCTTCCTGATTATCTTTTTTGGTGTAGGGATGGCAATAAGGAGCAATGCACAGAAATCCATGGAGAGGGATGTCGCTGTCTACCTGGATGATATATTCACAAGCATGCAGGGCAGCGAGAATACTGAAAACTCGCTGGATTTGCCAAGCATAGACATCGCGTTCAAGGATGATTGCCAGACATTTAACGTAGGGTCTCAGGCTGAATCGATAAAATATCTTCCGGTGTTCTCTCCTTCCCTTGTCAAGAAGAAGCTGGTCAGTTTCTCACTTGGATGGGACATCCCGTTCAGGGCTAATTATCTCCTGTATGTGACTAGCAAGGAGGTAGCATACGTCCTTGTGGGGATATCAGAGGATCTTGGGCTGCCCGACAATATAAACAAGGAAAAGGTAGCCTCCCTTTCAGCTTTTGTGAACCAGAACAACTATAAAGTAAGGCTGATCTTCTTTGAGGATCCGCTTTCGCAGTCACTTCCGCCAAGCGTTAAGAAGATGATGGACACAGATGTCACTGCAATCCAGATCGTAAAGGCGGAGAATAAGGTAAACTATTTCAGGAAAAAAGGAAACAGCCTGGTTAGTGCAGGCACAGTATACTACGCAGACATACCGACCATGGTCGCTGCTATATATTCTGAGAATCCAAAGATATATGAATGCAATATGGAAAAAGCTATGACCCGGCTG
Source organism: Nanobdellota archaeon (assembly GCA_013335235.1). Taxonomy (GTDB): domain Archaea; phylum Nanobdellota; class Nanobdellia; order Woesearchaeales; family GW2011-AR15; genus JAAXVZ01. The sequence continues at coordinate 3,289 of JAAXVZ010000005.1, forward strand.
AACCTTGAATCAGAGGCGCTGCTAGATAGGATAAGCATAATAACTGAATCAGATATACCAGACTGCATACCGCTCCTGAACCAGGCAAGGGGAAAGCTCTCAGAGATAGAAGTCGAGAGCAGGGACACAAGGCTTACAAGCGAGAAGGTCACAGCCCTGCACAATATAAGGATGAGCCTAAACAACCTGAACGGAGAGCTGAACATCAAGTCGTGCCCGACAGTGTATTGATATGAGAAAAGCACAGCTTCAGATAATGGAGAACATTTTCGTGATTTTGATAATAACAGTGCTCCTTGTCCTGGCTTTTGTGTTTGCGATTGGCATGCAGAAGAGAGATGCCAGGGCAAAGCAGGAAGAGATGAAAGAGCTGGACCTGCTGAAAAAGGCAAGGGTCCTGGATTTCCTGCCTGAAATGCAGTGCTCTGACAATAACTATCTGAATCCGGACTGCTATGACCTAATCAAGCTTCAGGCGTTTGTCTCTGTAAACCCAAGCGACCATCTGTTCTATAAGTCTCTCTTCGGGAGACTCAACATTACTGTGATGGTGCTAGATCCGAACCTTGACGCAACAGACAGATGGCCACGGGAATGGCACATATATGATTACACAGGGGGCAAATACACAAGCTACCAGACATTCTACAGGCCTGTGACACTGAGGGATCCTGTGAACATGACAAGCTATTTTGGCTGGATAATCTTGGGGGTATACGGATGAGGAAAGCGCAGACAGAGCTTTTGGGAGTCGCCATAATTGTCGTGATCCTGGTGATGGGTGGCCTTTTCATGGTCGCAGGAAGCCTGAACAAGAAGGAGAGCGTGACACCAAGCATAATAGATCAGGAACTTGCGCAGAGCTTTCTCAATACCCTGATGAGCACAGACACAGACACGAATGTGGATGTCATGACACTTGTCAAGGATGGCTGCTATCAGGATAGGAAAGAGCTGTGCAACCAGGCGCCGAACTGCTGTGTGTATGTAAGGCAGATCATGGAGAACTCGCTTGAATCAACCCTGAAGGCGATCGGCAGAAAATACCAGTTGAATGTCTCAAGCAGCATAGGTCCTAAGATTGACTCTATCCCTACAGGTAAAGTATGCACAAAATATATGCGCTCATCGCAGGTCACATACTCTATACCTTCAGTTCCCCAGATACTTGTCACACTCACTATTTGCTAGTTTTTTTTGTCGCAACCTTTATATATTAGTCTGACTAGATTTGTCCTGAGGTGGGTCTCTTGAAGAAAACTCAGGTTTCATTATTCGTAATTATCGGAATACTTCTTGTAATAGTGTTTGTCGGCGCAGTCGCCATACAGATGTCAAAGGTTAAAGACAGCGTCGGTGGCCAGGTCAGGCAGAATGTAGATTTTTCCAATACAAGAACTAACTTGAAACTTACGATAGATGACTGCCTTGAGCAGACCACATTGAGGGCCATAGACAATTACGGCCTGATCGGATCAGAGCAGAAGATAGCTGGTTTTATTGAAGTATATCTTCTTGGGTGCCTCCATGATTTCGACAATTTCAAGTCATCAGGATACCAGGTGAAATATACCTCGCCTAGCGCCAATGTCGTTATAACTGAAGAAAGCGTTTTCGCAGATCTCACCTTTCCGGTCATACTGCAGAAAGGCGCAGACAAGATAGAGGTGCAGGATTTCCAATACAAGCTCAAGACCCAGGTAGGTGTCAAGGCGCCAGATGGTGTGATAAAGAAAGGGACAATAATATTTTCAGGAGACGACGACCTCATCCTGGTCGCAGACCAGGACACAAGGATAACAGATGCAGATGGAAACCCGCTCACTTCTGCGTCCATAACCGTCACAGACAATAACTTCAACAGCCTGTCTAATGATGCAGTCCTTGGCGCGACAGCATATCTTGGCGAGCCATCAGGCGCAAGATTCGATCCGCCTCTCACAGTCACGATAAGGCTTCCTAAGGCAGACCTGCCTGATAGCTACCTTCCAAGCTCTCCCAAAGTCGGCTGGTATGACCAGGCCACAGATATCTGGAGGACATTTTCAGCAATGCCTTACAAAGAAGATGACAAATATTATTATTATGCAGCCCAGATAGACCACTTCACGCCTATCGCGATTGTCGGCTGCGGAAACCCGGTCATAGGGGAATTCCAGATACCGATGGGAAATGTTTTCTGGGACAAGATAGAACCGTCATACAAAGAGCTATGGGCAAGCAAGAATGGTAAGGTCGCGATGCTGCCTGAAGTCATGGGCAATGCAACATGTACCATAAACCCTGACTGGAAATATGACTCTGCCGCAGAATGCGCGGCAATGATCCAGGATTGGGATGAGGATGATAAGAAACAGGATGTGGATTCATATGATTTCGCTTTCTCAAAGGTGCCAATAACCGCCACTATTGCTGATTTTACAGGTCTCGGGCTGAAGGTTCTCGATTCTGCAGGTGTTGACAATACCAAAGTCATCCAGCAGATGTGCCTTGAAAAGTGGAAAGAGCAGGTCCCGAAGGACCTGAAGTGCTATTTTAAGGGAGAATGTGACGGAAGCATCCCAGGGATATCATATGGCATGGCAGCAGCGTCAGAGCCTGACCTGAAGTATGATCCATATAACCTTGAAGGATACGGCAACCTGATAAGCACAGACGGCATAAGGGACGGCGCAGGTCTAGTCTGTGTCCTTGAAGGCGCAACAGACGGTGAAGAAGATGAAGAGCTGGTTTGGGAGATAGACGGAGCTAAGATCAGTGTCAACAAGATGCCGGCATATGCAACAGTTTTGATGACAGGCAACCCGCTTTCGGCTGAGATCACGGAGACTAGGCCTATAATCGAGACACTTGCAGGGATAACCAAGACAATGTATAAGAAAGATGCAGGAGCAGCAGACCTATTTCTGGTCTATGCCACGCCAAAGACGTTCACATATGACTCTAATACTGTTGTCGGAGGGACAGGGTATTATACTTTCGAGACCAGGGCAAACGGAGATTCATGTGTCGATGAGTTCAATAAAGAAGTCGTAAAGTTTGAGGCAAAGATACTCAAATATGACGGCAATGCGCCGGAAGGGACCTTTGCAGAAGGACAGTCAGTCACAGGAGACAGCTCTGCGGGCGATACAATAAGCAGGGCAGACAGGGGCACCTGGTCTCTCAATGAGCCAGAGGGTCTTGCGAAGTTTGATTCAGCAGCGACAGGGACAATGGGCCTTGTACGCGGCGGGATAAATGTTGTTAGCGCAAAAGTTGAGAGCCAGCCAAACAATGCAGAGGCATACGCTATAGGCTACCTTTCCCTGAAAGGCAAAGGGCTGATTAAATTTGAGGAATGCGGAATCACCATCCAGGACCGTTTTGATTATATAACCAACTGCAGGAAGACAACCGCAGGCCTGAGCCAGCAGGCTCAGGATGAGATAAACTGCCTCTACCAGTATTCTGTCGTGATGGCTCCGGGAGCGGAATTCAATTTCAGGCAAAGCACGCCACTGTGCTCTGTAGATTTCCCCTACGCAGGATTGTCATACTGTGAAAATTTCAACTATGGCATGGCGACCACATCGACAAGCGGCGGAACATGTGTCGACGGCCAGAGGATGTGCCAGTTCAACATGGCATTTATCGGTGACCATGAAGGGTGCCAATGCGGCGCATACACCCTGACAGGCGGGCAGTTCACAGATGCCAATGGAGCTGCTGTGACTCAGGCAGGGCCATATTACTGCTGCAACCAGAAGTTATTTGACGGGGAAGGTAATCAGGTTGGCGGCAGCTCAGCTATTGATCCCAACGCAGGATGCAGCTCAGAGGGAACCATCAACCAGCAGGAGACATGCGATGGAGAGATAGGGGATGGAAAGCCTTGCTGTTCAACTCTTGCCGGCCAGAGCACCAAGCCAGGCAATATATGCTATACATGCACCAAGGTTGAAGAGACCTATGTCTGGAAGCAGCCGGCACCAGGAGATGACACTCCGGAATGCGATACTGCTTGCAATGCGCAGCAGAACGGCGACAGGATAACAGACGGAGGAACATGCCAGCAATGCAGAGAGACAGGCATAAACACAGGGATATACAAATGGCAGGGCTGCATAACGCCAACGCCTGTGCCTTCAGGCTACACATATTATGGAGATGACTGTGCATTTGACGATATTGGTTTGGGAGAATACACTTGCTCGCTGTCAAAAGACACATCTATCTATTGCGCAGATCCAGATGGAGACGGAATTGGCGGAGAAGCGATGGACACATGCGATGGCGCAACATGTGATGCAACAGGGAAATGCGGCTCTGCGCAGGGGTCATGCGGTGGTGCAACATGTTCAGGTACAGCACCGTTCTGCTGTACACCATCGATGCCTCCAACCTATAGTTGTGTTGCCACATGGGGCATTTATTGTGATGCAGGGAACTCAGTGAAGTGCACAGAAGGGCAAGCAGGACCATGTGTGTGCGGCACAAGCGGGATTGACAGCACAAAATGCTGCCAAGGAGTTGCTACAGAGAACCCTACTGCAAAAACAGCAGGGCAATGCACAGGAACACAGGGAACATGCGGTGCATCAACATGTGATACGAGCAAACCCGCGTGCTGCTACAGAGAATCTACTGATACTTATTCCTGTAAGAATACATTATGCGGGACAGACGATTTTATGCCAACTATGAGCAAAATATGCGCAAGCACAACAGATAAAGGCTGTGCCTGTCAGGACGGGAATATAATATCCTCGGCAGAGAGCGCGTATTGTTGTAAGAATGAAGTAAGAGTACCTATTGCACAATGCGGAGGAGCGCCGCCCAGTTCATGTTCTGCAACATCATGCGCTGCAGCAGGTTTCAAGTGTGCAGATCCGACACCTATATGTCTTGATGCGTCAAATGGCGATTGCGCAAACAAATGTGCATCAGGGTTTGGCAACGGGCAGTGGGTTGCGGCGAAATCAACAAAATGCTCAGAAATCTTAAGCGATTCTTTGTGCATCTGCGAACAGGGGGATCTTAGCGTTAAAAAGAGAAGCGAGTGCTATTCAGGCACAGGATGCGCGCTAGTGCATAGCTGCTCAGACTACTTGAATGTTGATTTATCCGAATCTGGAGGAGCCCCACTTGATAGCTGGCAGGACAACTGTGAAAAATCCACAGGCGGAGATTATTGCAGTGTTGCAGGAGGATGCGAGTTAAGCGGCAGCGGTACAACATGTATCGGCGGTAATGGAGCGAATTGCCCTGGCGATCAACCTGTGATAGGTGTACCTGAAGGCACAGTCGGCCAGACTTACAGCGAATCGTTCGGTATAGGCTTTATCTCCTGCTATGAATGCAAGATTGGGACGCCTTTCAACAGCTGGGTTGAGATAAATGACGATAGTGGTCCAAAATGCAGGTGCTTATTTGAGGGAATATATGTGGTTCCAGGGACATATCCTTATGAGAAGACAGCGACAGAGATAGGATGCAAACGGTGTTCAGGCGTAACGCATCAAATGGAAGAGGCGCCATTAAGCGAGTGTACAGATCTTGATTGCGGCAGCCTGAAGCATGGTCAGGTGCAGTGCAAGTCGAGCGATGGTGCTGCAGGCGGTGTGGATATATCTACCTATTGTTCATTTGGAGTCACAAAGGACATCAACTGCTATAAGGGTTGCACAAATGGTGAGATATTAGGAACCTATACCCCTACGTATGGAGAGACTAATAGCGCAGCATATGATGCGCAGAGAGCAAAATGCGGCAGCCAAGATGATGTATACACCTGTAATGATCAGACACATGGCGTAGGATATGCAAATCAATTATCTATGAAAGCAACTAATGCAATAGTCGGCTGTTACCAATGCGACTCAGGTTCCAGGTCATGGCAGTATAGAGGACAGGCTAATTGTCAGGGTTGCAGCACACCATGCAATTGTGCAAATGCACATGGTACAACCTATGCTTTTGCAAGGACAGGCAGCAGCAATTCAAACCTGTATTTTACAGGCGCAAATGCAGGGTATTCCACAAACGTATTTGATAATGATAAATGTTGGACCTGCCTCCTCAACGGAGAAAATACAGGTGCAGCATGGACGGATGTAACTGCATCAGAATTGGCAGGTTGCAGAGGTAGCACCTGTGAAATGCCAGATGGTTCTTCAGGTGAAGTGAATTATAACCAATGGTATTGCGGAGAAAGAGAAGGCCATGACTATCAGTGGTATGCCAAGTGTACAGGAAATAACGAATGGTCTTCAAACTGGGTTGCATGCGCAAAAGGTTGCCGCGAGACAACAGGCAGTGCAAACACCATTTGCAGGGATAACTAGGTGAAATAATGAAAAAAGCGCAATCAATATCAATCAACACGATAATCGTAGCGGCAATAGCCCTTGTAGTGATGATCCTCGTGATTGTCATATTCACGACGAATATCACAGGGTTCAGGAGGTCTGCAGGATCTTGCCAGTCACAGAGGGGCGTCTGCATCGCCCAGGAGGATATCCAAGACCGGTGTTCAGGAGAGAATAACATCCTCAGGCCTGAGCTTGCGTGCTATAGCGGCACGGATATAGACCCGGAACAGGTATGCTGTGTGAGCATCTAAAATGAGAAAAGCCCAGTCTATGTCGATAAATACAGTTGTAGTCGCAGCAATCGCTCTCCTTATATTGGTTGTCATAATAGCGATCTTTGCAGGAAGGATAAAGATTTTCACAGGAGGCACGCAGGACTGCGGAACCCAGCAAGGGTCTTGCATGGACAAGCTGTCCTGCCCCCTTGGCAATAATGTCCAGCTGTCAGGGACAAACTGCGACAAGCAGAACCTGCCGGAAGACAACCCCCTGGCCGAGACATATGTTGTCTGCTGCGTCCCGATAATCAAGCAGTAGAAAAGAATATAAACTCTGTTTCTTATTTTTTCTCTATGAAGGGGCAGGTGGAGGAGAACTTGGTGATTGTGATTGTTGTGGCGCTGCTGCTTGTGCTTCTCATGTTCTTCGTGATAAAGAATCTCCAGCCTGCGATAGGTGTACAATGAAAAAAGCAGAGCTGACTACAGAGACTACCATCTCCATGATTGTCCTTGTCCTGGTTTTCATAGCGTTGATCACTCTTGTCATCAAGCTGAATTCAAAAGTAGACAACTCATATGACGAGCAGATATGCAAGCTCTCTGTTGTGGCCAACTCGAGGCTGAATTCGCCTGTTACAGGAGAGACATGGTCTATCAAGTGCCCTACCCGTTATCATTTTTTCGACCTGAAATTCCTTACTGAAGAATCCGGGGAGAGAAAGAAGACCTATGATTACACTGAGGATCCTATGAAATCAGATTACATAATCCTGGAGTACCTGAACTGCATGAAAGACACTACAATCACCGGCACGGCAGATCTTTCGAAAGAGGAGGTCTGTGCGATACAGAACATAAATGCAGTGATAGCCCAGAGGCACGCCCTCTGCTGGGAGCAGTTTGGCAGGGGGGATATCCCTGTATTCAACCAGCTTGAGTCAAAGAGGCAATGCGCGGTTTGTTCAGTATATGATTTCTCAAAGGAGATGAAGCGCCGCTTCAAGAACAGCTATACCGCAGACCTGCTTCCGACAGAACTTACCCTGGATTATTATATGAGGACAAGAGGTCCTCTCGGAAGGAACATAACATGGGCTCAGCTGACCTCAGATCCGCTAGACCATATGGCTCCGCCGTATTATGACTATAATTTCGATGAATCCTATGCTTCTGTCTTCATCTCGAACAGGGAAGACTGGATCACAGAGAAGCTTGGCAAGATAACAGACTTCATACTCGAGAAACTCCATATCGTGAAAAAAGGGGAAGAAGAGGAGTCTTTCCTGAACACAATAGAGTTCCTGCCGGAGTCTGAAGTCGCAAGGGAGTGTGATGTACTTGTTGAACAATAAGGCAGATGTCCATCTGGATTATCTGGCATGGTTTATCATCGCGCTAGTTGCGCTGGTTGTGATAATAGGCCTGATATACCTGTTCACGAGTTCGTCCGGCAGCATACTGAACTGGCTGCCGTTTTGAAGAAAAATGGTAAGCATCGCAGTCAAGGCAATACTGATACTTTTCAGCATAATAGTCGTAATCGGCCTTTTTTCAGGTCTGTCCTCAACCCCTATTCGGGTGCTCCTGGGCCTTGCAGATCCTGCTAACCTCGACGCAGGCTACAGGGATATGTACAACCAGAGGCTGGAGATGGACAAGGAGACTATTAATTCCATCAATGCGCTCCTATTCTCAGTGAATTCCCTTGTATTCATAGACACATATCCACAGGAAGAGCAGCCCTTCCTGTCCAGCATGTTCTCAGACAAGAAAGAGAGGCTGTTTGGGACAAACCAGAAAGTGCGCTACACGCTCTCTAACCTTGAGACCGTATTCATTGAGGCAAAAGACACAAAAGGCGCTGCAGCGAAAAAGATAATCGATTCAGCTGCGAAATGCTATCAGATATATAAGGACCAGGGAGACACCAGGCAGAGGTGCTTTGCGCTGGACTTTACAGGCATTGCGCCAGAGGCAAAAGGTATTTCCCTCGCAGACCTGAAGGCAGCTTCAGATATATATAAAGGGTCTGGCCTGTGTGATTCAGGCTGCCAGGCAGCACTGAATACAGTGCTCTTCAATGGCAAGTCTTTTGAGATGGACATAGATTCCGGCGCGTCATCAGAGAACAGGAAGATAGACACAGAGACAGAGCTGTACATGTGTGCTGAGCCTCCTGCGCAGCATGTCTCACATCTTTTTTCCTTCAGGATGTACCTGACTCCTGACCTGAACCATCACAGCTGCAAAGGCCAGAAAGTGCTTGACGATACATATGGGATGAAAGTCACAGGTTTTGTCATGAAGCAGGATGTTGGTGCGTCAGACCTATCTGTCCCTTCAAGGTTCATCACAGGATATAAACCAAATGTTTTCTATTATGAGCAATTTGAAGAAACCATTGCAGAGGACTGGAACTCGAATGTGTTCAGCTATGACGGATGGGAAGTCGTCGGCTGGAATACGCTGTTCCTGGCTTTTGATCTATTTGCGCCAGGCTCAAAGAAAGTGATAAAGACTGCCGGAGCAGCTCTCCTCAAGCAGGAAGGGAAATTCATCATTAGAGAAGAGGCTGAACAGGCAGGCGAGGCATGGTTCAAGAAGCTGTTCAATCTTGTCCGAGAGTCTATTCCAAGAAAAGGTGAAGCCAAAGCTGTTGTTGAAGGTGAAAGCAGGAATCTGTTTGCGGCGCTCAAGGAAGAAATGACAATTGTCTTTAACGGGATGAAGAAGATGTCCACAAAAGAGTTCCTTGAAGCTATGGCTTCTGGCCTCAGGGAAGAGGCGCAGAGGGTAGCAGTGTATCTCAAGAAGGAATTCATGACCAAGCATTATGTTGAAGGATTCGTAGATATAATAACCCGGGACAGGGACCATATAGTGAGTTCTACTACACTGCAGGAAATCGAGGAGAATGGCTTCAGGGCTTTCAAGGCAGAGATAGAGAAGATCGCTTCTCAGGATGTCGGCGAGGAGCAGATGAAGCAAAGATTGACTGATGCATTTGGGAGAGACATGAAAGAGCTAATCGAGAATGCGGCAGACGATTCGACAGCAGAAGCATTGAGGAATGCTGAGAAAGAGATTACAGCCAAGATTGGGCAGATGACAAAGGCCCAGCTGGATTATTTTGTGAAGAGGAACGGAAGGGTACTAGCTAGGGTCTCAGAGACAGCCAGTAAGATATTCTACGTAGGGCTCTCTAAAGAAGAGAAGAAGATGTTCATCGAAGACCTTGTTACAAAAGGCGCGGATGACAGGTTCGGGACAATGCTCTTCAATGAGAGAGACATGCAGAGGTTCATCGCTAACAACAAGATATCCCTTGAGACTGTTGAAGCCATGTATGAGGGGACTATCTCCTCTGGCCAGATGGATGAGTTTGTGGAATACCTTGAGAAAGAGGTCAGCCTTGATTCCAGGTATATGGCAATCATAGAAAGGAACTTCAGGACAGAGCTTTCAGCCTCTGTCAAGGCGATGCCTAAGAAGACGAAGAAATATTTCCTGCTGAACGCTGCGCTGATAATACTTGCTGCAAAAGAAGAGAGCGATGTAGAGATGTTCCATCCTGTTGGGTTGAATTCTTTCGGATACAAGACAGCCATCAGCACGCCGATAATATATGATGAGTCCCTCAGGAAGGACTGGAACTATGCCTCAACCAAGGGAAGGTCAGACTATTATGATTATTTTAAGTTCTACGGCAACAGCGTGATTCCGGGCAAGACAGAGAGGAAGCCGAAGATAGACAAGGAGACAGGGATAGATTATGAGGCTGAGATGTATTCAAGCCAGAAGTACACAGGGACAATAAAAGAGCTTTCAAGGTATTTTGTCGCGCTATCAAAGGACAAGAGGCGTTTCTGGTTTGACCAGCCGCCTGAGCGTTTTTATCTGGTATCACCATGCAAGGCAGACCTGAACATCCGCATCACACAGGTTGATTGCTATGGCCCTCCAAGGGAGTCCTGGGAAGGGATCAGCATAGGTCCATTTGACGGGATATTTGCAAAAGAAGCTGTATATGAGACAGGCAAATACAATCCTATCCTTGACAGGACTGTCGATCCATTTGACTCTGTGAATGACATGACTTACATGGTTGATGAGAATGGCAACATCGTCAAGCAGTGCAGGCCAAAAAATGCAGAGACAGTTATCTTTACAGATATAGGCTTGTTTGACAAGCCATATACGCCAAAAACAATCGAGGTTGACCCTGTCATTGATCCGGCGCTGAACCCTAATTATTGCTATAGGGGGATAGATGAGAGCCAGATGGTGGCTGATGCAGTATTCAACTGGGGTTTCCCTATAGGCGGTACGGCATTAGGTGGTACAGTATGCGCTCTTGCCGTGTCTGTCGGGACAGGCGGGGCAGGGATACCGGTCTCTCCAGCATGCTTTGCAGTAGGTGGGTTTGTCGGCGGAGTTGTCGGTGGGCTTGCGTATGAGGCATTGGACGCAGGCATCTTGAGCGACGGGACCTGGCACTGGCCGTATCATAATACAAGAGGTTACTAAGATGGATAAGAGAATATTATACAGTGCTGTTGCAGCAATAGCTGTCCTTTCGGTAATCCTTGCGGTATTCCTCATAGGTTCAAGGCCACATCCTAAGAGAAATGATTATTATACGCTTGAGCCAGAGCCATGGATAGAAAAGACAACTGAGGCAGATTATAAGATAAGCGTCTCACGGGCTTCTCGCGGAGAGAGCCTGTATGACGGCAATCAGCAGAACTACTTCGGAGAGAGGAGGTTCTCCCTGTTTACATACGGTGTTTACCAGGGCGTCCCGTTTGACAAGTCTCTTTCCCAAGGAGAGGATATTGTCATGAACATCGGCCCGGAGATGAATCCGGATGACGGCATAATAGAAGGTTTCATCCTTGGCAAGTATGAGCAGTCAGGTTTTGTTTTCTATGTCTTCTTAGACGAGGACTGGAAGCAGAAAGTCGGGGAGACAAACATATTGTACTCCAATGACTTTGATGTGAAGTCAGGGATAATGGCGCAGGAATTCAGCTTTGCAGAAGGGAAGGACGGCATTTATGTAGATAAGGTAGAAGGGGATTTCGATTGGTTTGAAAAGAGTCCCAGGAACGGCGGCATATATGTGGGACAGATAGATCCTTCTATGGTGGACAGCGGAAACGCAGAAGGCAAGACAATAATATACTTAAGGTGAGAGCATGATTCATTCAAAGAAGGCTATGGAGATGGAAGTGATTGTCAAGGCAGTCATCGCTTTGCTTATACTTGTGATACTGATAGGCATCGTCTATATTTTTGTCGTGAAGAAAGCAGGCGGCGGGATTAACACCATCAATGATGAGACTGCGATACAAGGAGATGATGCATTGAACAACCTGAGAGGTGTCTTGGGATCTTCCTGTAAATCATCTGACCCCCCTAAGTGCAGCATCTCTCAGAAGATAATGGAATGTGTCGACGGCAAATGGGAAACCACGGCAGACCCTTGTGAGAGCACATGAACAGAAAGGCATTAGAGTTCGAGATAATAGTAAAGGCGATACTGGCTTTGTTCGTCTTAGTGATAATGATTGCCATACTCTACACTTTTGCGGTTGTGAAGAGCGGGGGGGGCATGAAAGTCATAATAGATGACATAACCGGCCAGGGAGACGGAGTCCTTTCAAGGATAGGTCAACTGTTCGGTTCAGGATGCAAGGACGGCACGACCAAGTGCGGCATG
>JAAXVZ010000180.1 GCA_013335235.1 Nanobdellota archaeon
TTCTCGAAGAGCTTTTTCTGCGATAGGATAACGTCATGCCTGATTGCACTCCTGACCTCAAGCTCAGAGTTATATTGCTTATTCAGCTTCTCAACTTCAACAAGGAGTTCGTATAGGTCATCTCTCAATACCCTATGCTTGCAACCTACGCAATTCTGGTCGCAATACTCTGTCTTGTTGTAGACCTTGACATCTTTTCCGATTATAGGTGAAAATATTGTCTCTTCCTGATCATACAGGTTGCAATAAGAGCCGTACATATTTATTGTTGGAAGCGTCAGGTCATTGATCTTCTTGGTGCCTTTCCTGTACAATAACTCGATTTCTTTTGTTATGCTATTGATGCTTCTTTTAGCTATATTTTTTCCCTGCACAAGAGGGATGATGCAGAAATTGCAGGAGCCCCAGCATCCCCTTCCTATGACAACAGAGTTCTCAAAACCGTCAAGCATACCCTGGTTCAATGAATACTGCTTCCCTTTCGGATGCAGCCTCCTTGTGAATGGCACTGAGTACACATAGTCCATCTCCTCTTCTGCCAATGGGTGCGACATCCTGTTATGCCGGATTATCCCTACTCCGCATCTCTCGATAAACGCATCATCTGGCAGGAGATAGTGGGTCAATGTGAGCAGATTGAATTTATTTTTGTCTTCAACGCATGATTCATATGAAGGCAATTCCCTTATATTTTGCATCTCATTCTCCCTTATCCTGTAAGCGAGCCCGTCTATTGTAGATAGCTCAAGCCTCTCTTTGATCCTGTCAAACTCTGCTGAGTCGAGTTTCTTCAGCCTGGATAAAAGAGTTAGTAATGTCCTGTCCGCGTTCCCAAAGACAAGGAGATCTGCTTTAGTATCATTCAGTATGCCCCTCCTGAGCTTGTTCTCCTTGTAGTCGAAATGCGTAAAGCGCCTGATTGTCGCTTCGACACCGCCAATCACAGTCATCTTTCCCTTGAATAGCTGCTTGATCTTCTGGGTATATGCAATCAGCGCCCTTTCAGGGACAAGGATGTTCTCCCTTTTCTTCAGGATCGGTGTATAGTTTGCCAGCATCGAATCCAACAGGCCTGAAGTTATGCAGAAAAAGAACTTCGGAGCGCCGCACGATAAAAACTCATGGTCTGTTTCCGGCTCTGAGACAATGCCAACCTTGTATCCTTTCTGGTCAAGGAGCCTTGCAAGAAGTGCAGTTCCTGAGAGAGGGTGGTCAAAATATGGGTCACCGGAGATGAAGATTACATCGAACCCTGAAAAATCCTTGTAATACCTCTTCCCTTCTTCGAGGCTTGTAGGTAGGAATATATCCATGCTGCTTTTTAGAAAATGAGCTGTATTAATTAATTTGGCCTATATTGTCCTATATGGGTGGACTCCTGCCAGTTCCATGGCATTCTGTGATGGCGAAACGACGCTTATCCTAGTCACCGCATAATTAGCCAGCAGGTCCTTGTGTGCAGGCAATATCGGGTAATTGCTCAGTTCATGGGCTATCTCCAATCTTCCGACTTCCTTGCTTAAGATCCTCTGCTCTAGCATGTAACTCAGCACTTCATCGAAAACCGGATCAGGATAAAGCCCTTTGAGCTCTATCAGGTCAAGCCCGACAATCCCCTGCGAGAGGCCTTGCAGGTCAGTCATCTTGGATAGACCGAGCATCTTCATCATGAGCATATTCACCTGGACAGGCCAGTCTTTCACCATGGCCTCGTTATATGTCCTGATGTCGAAGACATCGCTGATATCCATTGTCTGCGGAGTCCTGTAGAATATGATACCCTGGCTAATGACGAACGCTTCAATTCTTACCATACATATAGCAATACAAATGCCTTTTTTAATATTGCGGAGCAGGAGCTCTTTATCTGTGCAGGCCTTTTCCACAAACTATTTATACCTGATATGCGGTTAGTAATCTAATGGTTCCTGCTCCGCCCGCAAAAATAGAGACAAAAGCACAGGCGCCGCCAAAAGCCGAGGCAAGGCCTGCACCTGTGCCACAGAAGGCTGAAGTAAAACCTGTGATTGCAGCTCAAGCGAAACCTGCTCCTGCGATAGTTCCTGCGGTAAAGCCACAGATAATCGTTCCTCCAAAAGTTGCAGTCATATCTTCTCCTGTGCCTGCGACATCCAGCGAAGACAAATTCAAGGGTGAGGTAGAGCACTATCAGAAGCTTTTCACTGAAGTCAGGTATGAGGTCGCAAAGATTGTCGTCGGACAGCAGGAAGTCATCAGCTCGCTCATGGAGGCTGTCATCGCAAACGGCCACTGCCTTGTCGAAGGTATCCCAGGAATTGCAAAGACGCTCCTGTTGAGGACACTTTCAGTTGTCACAGGATGCCAATTCAATAGGATCCAGTTCACGCCAGACCTCCTTCCGACAGATATTGTCGGAGTCACTGCATACGACGAGAAAAAAGGATTCTACACTGTCAAAGGGCCTATTTTCGCAAACTTTGTCTTAGGAGATGAGATCAACAGGGCACCACCTAAAGTCCAATCTGCGCTCCTAGAGTCCATGCAAGAGAAGCAGGTGACTATCGGAAAAGTCACGTTCCCGTTGCCAAAGCCATTCTTTGTCATGGCCACACAGAACCCGATCGAGCAGATGGGTACTTATCCTTTGCCTGAAGCCCAAATAGACAGGTTCATCTTCAAGATCATAATGAAATACCCTAATATGGAAGAGGAAGAGAAAGTCCTGAAGCAGAACATATCCCTTTCGCGGTTTGATGACTATAAGCTGCTTGCGATACTGAACGAGGTTGATATTGTAAAGCTGCAGGAGGATGCAAAGAAAGTCTATTCTGACCCGAAGATCGAGAAATACATTGTCAGGCTTGTCGATGCGACAAGGTATCCGAGCAAATACAACCTTGACCTTGGGAAATATATCGAGTTTGGATCATCGCCAAGGGCATCGATCTCATTGTATATAGCATCCAAGGCGCATGCGCTCCTGAACGGCAGGATATTTGTCACACCTCAGGATGTGAAGGCTGTCGCACCGAATATATTCAGGCACAGGATTCTATTGAACTATGAAGGGCAGGCAGAGGACATCAAGCAGGATGATATCATCAAGGAACTGCTTTCAAAAGTGCCTGTTGTATAGTTCCCGCTTTTTTCTCAAACGCTTTAAACAATAACAATTAAAAACAAGCTCTTAATCAAAAATCTGATGTACATCCCTAAACGATATGGCCAGTCAAAAGTCGACACCTGCCCTCTGTGCGGAAAGAGAGCGCTGTTCAAGAACAAGGACGGCCTGACATTCTGCGAGGACCATAAAGGGTCGAGCATACCTGAGATAAGGTGTGTCTGCGGCTCGTACCTTGAGATGAAAAAAGGAAAGTTCGGAGCGTTCTTTGTCTGCATCAACTGCGGAACAATCAACATGAAACGGGGGCTTGACATGCTTGATAATATGCAGAAGAAAGAGAAGCCTGTTGTCAGGAAGGATGAACAAGTGTCTGATTCTGGGAAATATCCTGGGTTTGATTACGGGATTGATTAGAGAACTAATAATCTAAGAGTGTCGCATCAAATTTCCTTTCCCTGTATTGGCAATATCCACATTCTTTGCTTGCTTGGGGCATGCTCTCTTTCAGGCATTGCAGGGCTTTCCTGAAAAGAGCCTCTGCTGCAATGACATCGCACTCTACCTTGACAAGCTGGGTATGGAAGAGGAAGACAGAATCCATGACCTTGTCAGGGTGATAGAACAAGAGATAGGAAGAGTCCTCTGTGTCATGGCCATTTTTTCTCAGGAGGAAA